>NZ_CAWQJR010000186.1:0-29096 GCF_963894935.1 Xenorhabdus sp. PB61.4 | reverse complement strand
GTTTGCCTGATGGGAGCGGTATGAGTCGAGAGGCTCACGTACCGTTCTGCGAGAGGCTGCGGGGGCAGTTCCCGCGGCCTACTCAACCGATTAATGGACAATTAAAAAACGACTCTCAATTAGAACATTCTCGTCACCGAAGTATAACCGGTTTTTTGTTAACCATTTTAACGGGATTGATTGCTTACTGCCTTAAAGAGAAAAAGCCATCACTGAAAATTTTCTACTCAGAAGAAGATATTTCAGTAATAGCTTAAGCGGAATTGGGGTTAAAAGTAAGTCATTACACAAATTTAGAAACAAGGCTCATTGTGTGTCTCTTTTTATATTTTCCCTCAATAGAGAATGGCACGGTTTTTTGCCTAAAATAGACGAAATTTTTTAATATTTTGTATATGAATGAGTGGCTATTTATAAAAACTCATTTCGTTTAAATTCTATTTAGGTCACGATGATTTAATATTTCCATTATTATTCATAACATTAACCCTTTAAATTTTCTTTAATCTTTATTTTGGTTTTATTGAGCCAGGAATAACCTATTTTTTACATGATGATTAGATTGAAACATCAATAATCTGAGACATACTTTTCCCTCACCGAAGGTTTTCGCATTGTGGTTTAAAGATAATGTTCCCGTCTTTTTCATTTGAGAAAAAATATGACAAAAACTTTTTTCAGCCGGAAAAAAATAGCCACCGGGCTGACCGGATGGGGGATATTTACTCTACTGCCGGTGTATGCAGATGAACCCTTAATTCACCAACAACAGCAACAGCAGGCGCAGGCGCAACGGCTGGAAGCCAAGCCGCCCCGGGTCAGTCTGTCAGATGATGCCGAAGCGGTGTCGTCGTCTCATTTGACTTTTCCTAAAGAGTCACCCTGTTTTGATATCCGCCAGGTGACGTTATCGGGCCGTGAGGCCTTGCCTAACTGGGTTCCCTTGCAGCGTCTGGCTGATCAAGCCGTTGGACAGTGCCTGGGGGCGCAGGGCATTGGACTGCTGATGAGTAACATGCAGAATCGGCTGATTTCACACGGCTGGGTGACAACACGGATATTGGTTCCGGAGCAGGATCTCAGTCAGGGTGATCTAAAACTGAATGTGGTACCGGGAAAAATCCGGCAGATCCGTTATGCGGATGGGGCGGATAAATACGCCTCTCTGTTTACGGCGATACCTGCCGGGGCAGGAGAATTGTTGGATTTACGGGCGATTGAACAAGGAATGGAAGCCCTCCAGAGTGCACAGAATACTCAGGCATCCATGGAACTGGTGCCGGGGGACGAGCCCGGCGAAACAGATATCGTTGTCCAGCGTCAGCAGTCCCGCTTCTGGCATATGGGGGCCTGGCTGGATAACAGTGGCACAAAAGCCACCGGGCGGGAGCAGGGAGGGATGATGTTCGCCCTCGATAATCCGACCTCACTGAGTGACCTGCTTTATGTGGCGGTGACAAAGGATTTATCCTTTACCGGCCGCAAACATTCGGCCAATTACACCGCGCATTATTCCGTACCTTTTGGCTATTGGCAGTTTGCTGTTACCGGCAGCAAATACACGTATGCACAAACGGTCCCTCTCCTGACTGGGGATGCAAAATACCGTGGCCGGAGTCAAAGTCTCAATGCCCAACTTAGCCGGGTGTTACACCGCAATACGCATTCTAAGACGACGTTAACGTATGGCGTGAATGTCCGCCAAACCCGGAACTTCATCAAGCAAACCGAAGTTGAGGGCCAAAAGCGCCGAACCAGTAACTGGAGCCTGAGACTGGATCACCGCCATTATATCGGGGATGCGGTACTGGATGCCGGCATACGTTACCAGCAAGGTACCCGTTGGTTCGGAGCCCTGTCTGCATCGGAAGAAACCCGTTATTCACCGGACAGTGAAAATTATGCTACGGCCAAACCGCGGCTCACTCAGCTTTCAGCCTCGCTCAATACCCCTTTTACGCTGGACAGCCAGTCTTTTCAGCACCGCATTGAATACCAACAACAATGGAGCTACAAGCCATTGACACCTCAGGATCGGTTCAGCATCGGTAATCGTTGGACGGTACGCGGTTTTGACGGTGAACATTCGCTGAGTGCTGATGAAGGCTGGACGGTGCGCAACACCTTCTCATGGCAGACTCCACTGCCGGAACAACAGCTTTATCTGGGCGCCGATTATGGTCGTGTGAGCGGTAATAACACGGCCTTTGAAATTGGCCGCACACTGTCTGGCGGTCTATTGGGAATGAAAGGCCCGATCCGCTCGGCCAATTTAGTCTACGACGTGTCTGTCGGAACACCTTTTTCCAAACCGGACGGGTTTAAAACTGACCCAACGTATGTGGCGTTTAGCCTGAACTGGCAGTACTGAGGACAAATACCGATGTTAAGTGGTGTTGAGGCTGCTCTCTGCATGAGTGCTGGGAGCGGTGTATTACCTTAGCGCCACTTATTGAAACGCACGATTGTTTCCTGTTCCTATTTCTGCGCACGATACCATACGGGTAACGTGCGGGACCAAACAGTGATTGAATTCAGGGGGGAATGAAGCGCACTCATGGCAAGCTACTCATCCCCGGTGACACTACTGAAATGAGGTTCGCACGATGAATAAGCTGCGTTATCGCGTGATTTTCAGCAAGACCCGTCAAATGCTGATAGTGGTTTCAGAACTGGCGAAAAGCCATACCATGGAGTCGACACACCGTGACATCCCCGTCAACGCGGTGTCATCCCGCTACGTTTCGTTGCGGCCATTAATTCTGGGCGTTTCATTGGCGTTGGGGTTGGTCAGTCAGCCTGCCGGCGCCACGATTATGGCGGATAACCAAGCCCCCGGCAAAGAACAACCGACAGTGATCTCCACCGCCAACGGTATCCCGCAGGTCAACATTCAGACTCCGAATAATGATGGGGTATCCCGTAACCAGTATCGGCAGTTTGATGTGGAGCAAAAAGGGGCCATCCTCAATAACAGTACCGCGAATACCAAAACGGCGCTGGCCGGTCATATCACCGGTAACCCATGGTTGGCCAAAGGGGAAGCCAAAATTATCCTCAATGAAGTCAATAGCCGTGATCCCAGTCAACTGAATGGTTTCATCGAAGTTGCCGGTCAACGGGCAGAAGTGATTGTGGCGAACCCAGCCGGGATCACCTGTCAAGGCTGTGGTTTTATTAATGCCAATAAGACCACGCTGGCTGCGGGACAGGCCGTGCTGGAAAATGGTCGCCTGAAAGGATTCGATGTGAAAAACGGTCAGATTGCGGTTGAGGGGAAGGGATTGAATGATGAAAAAAGTGATCATACCCGCCTGATTGCCCGGGCCGTGAAAATAAATGCCAAACTGCACGCACAGAATTTAACCGTTACCACAGGTCAGAACCGGACCGATGCACAAGGTAATGTGCTGCAAACCGCCGCCAGTGACGGAAACGGCAAGCCCGAATTCAGCCTGGATGTGGCTGCCATTGGCGGTATGTATGCTAACAAAATAAAACTGGTGGGCACGGAAAAAGGGGTCGGTGTGCGTAATGCGGGGCATTTAGGGGCACAGGCCGGGGATGTGCTGCTCAACAGCAACGGGAAACTGATCAATAGCGGCTCAATCACTGCGTCCGGGAATATCACCAGTCAAAATAAGGGGAGTCTGGTGAATCAGGGCGAGATGGCTGCGGGTGTTGATAAGAACGGTAAACTGACCCAGCCCGGTCGTCTGACGATTGACAGCCGGGGTCAGCTGACTAACGGGGGGACTCTGGCTGCGTCTGAAAACATCACCCTGAAAAATGAGGGCAACTGGTTAAATCAGGGGCAAGTGCAGGCCCATGAGTTGGTCGTCCGCAGTGAGGGACATCTCACCAACAGTGGCAAGCTGACGGCTTCAAAGGATATCAAGATTGATAATCAGGGGGATCTGGCCAATCAGGGTGAAATGACGGCCAACCGGGATATCACCCTGACCGTGCGCGATCAGTTAGCTAATCAGGGTAAAATTCGGGCGGGCCGTCATCTGAGCAGTCAGAGCACTGCCATACAGAATCAGGCCGATGGTCAGCTGGCTGCCGGTGTAGATCGTGACGGTAACGTGACGCAACCCGGCACGCTGACCCTTAAAGCCAGAAAAACCGCACAATTGAAGGGGCAGATTGCAGCGCACGATAATGTCTCTGTCGAAGCTCAGGATCTCTCACTGGAGAAAAGCCAGACATCAGCCCGCAACCTGACACTGACATCAGACACGCAACTGAATTTACAGGATGCCAAAGTCCATGCCCGTCAAAATCTCACGCTCAACGCACCTGAGCACATTGATAACCAGCGCGGAGATCTGAGTGCGGAGCTCCTAACGTTAACCAGCCGAAAATTGAACAATCGTCAGGGCAAAATCACCCAAACCGGACCAGAAGCACTGGTGCTGAATCATCAGGACGGCATTGACAATCAGAACGGTCTATTGGAGACCGATGAAGCGCTGGTGATTCGAACAGGTAGTCACTGGAATAACCGTGGCGGCACGGCAAAAGGCGGCAAGCAGGTCAACGTCTCTGGGCAGAGTATCGACAATACGAAGGGCCAACTACGCTCCGGGGGTGACCTGATACTTGATAGTACCGGGAATGTCATTAATCAGGCAGGCATCCTGGCGGCACAACACAACCTGCACTGGCAGGGGGGTGTTAACAGCCTGCTGAACAATGACGCGGGCACGTTATTGAGTGACGGCGCCATGTCATTGAAAGGTAAGACGCTGCTCAACCGCCAGCAGGGTACAATCCTGAGCAAGCAAAAGCTGACCCTGACCACCGCCGAGAGCATCGATAATCAGTCCGGGGGGATGAGTGGCAAACAGCTGCAACTGACAACCCGGCACCTGAACAATACGCGGGGTAAGTTGCTTAGCCAGGGGCGTTTGCAGATAGAGGCGGATCAGGCCATCGACAGTGAGAGTGGGCTGTTGGAAGCTGACGAGGAGCTGGTGATCCACACGGACGGTCATTGGGATAATCGCGGTGGTCGAGCAAGAGGAGACAAACAGGTCATCGTCTCTGCGCAGAGTATAGACAACACGAAGGGCCAACTACGCTCCGGGGGCGACCTGACGCTCGACAGTACCAGGGATGTGATTAATCAGGCGGGCATCTTGGCGGCACAACACAACCTGCGCTGGCAGGGCGGGGAAAATGGTCTGCTGAACAATGATGCGGGTATGCTACTGAGTGACGGCGCCCTGTTATTACAGGGTAAGAATCTGCTCAACCGCCAACAGGGGCTTATCCGGAGTCAGCAGGCACTGGATCTGGCCATCGCCGGCCGTGTGGATAACCAGTCTGGGGAGGTGGGTGGCAAACAGCTGCAACTGACAACCCGGCGCCTGAACAATACTCGGGGTAAATTGTTTAGTCAGGGGCGTTTGCAGATAGATGCGGAGCAGGCCATCGACAATGAGGATGGGCGGTTTGAAGCCGAAGAAACACTGGCAATCCATACGGACGGCCACTGGAATAACCGCGGCGGCACGGCACAAGGGGGCAATCAGGTGACTGTCTCCGCGCAGAACATCGACAACCGCGACGGTAAACTGTACTCCGGGGGCGATCTGATACTTGATAGTACCGGGGATGTGATTAATCAGGCAGGCATTCTGTCGGCACAACGCAACCTGCGCTGGCAGGGGGGTGTTAACAGCCTGCTGAATAATGATGCGGGTACGTTGTTCAGCGATGGCGCGATAGCCCTTGTGGGTGGGCAACTCACCAACCGCCAAGAGGGGCTTATCCTGAGTCAGCAGGCACTGGATCTGACCATCGCCGGCTGTGTGGATAACCAGTCCGGGGAAATGGGTGGTAAGCAGCTACAACTGACAGCACAGCACCTGAATAATATGCAGGGAAAAATGCTCAGTCAGGGGCCCTTACAGATTGAAACCCGTGAGGCGATCGACAGTGAGGGGGGGCTGTTTGAAGCCGACGAGGAGCTGGTGATCCACACGGGCGGTCATTGGAATAATCGCGGCGGCACGGCACAAGGCGGTAAACAGGTCATCGTTTCCGCGCAGAGTGTCGACAACACGGCGGGAAAATTGCGTTCTGGGGGCGATCTGACGCTCGACAGTACCGGGGATCTCATTAATCAGGCGGGTATTCTGGCAGCACAACACAACCTGCGCTGGCAGGGGGGTGTTAACAGCCTGCTGAATAATGATGCGGGTACGTTGCTCAGCGATGGCGCGATAGCCCTTGTGGGTGGGCAGCTCACCAACCGCCAGCAGGGGCTTATCCTGAGTCAGCAGGCACTGGATCTGACCATGGCCGGCCGTGTGGATAACCAGTCCGGGGAAATGGGCGGCGAACAGCTGCAACTGACAGCACAGTACCTGAATAATATGCAGGGCAAAGTACTCAGCCAGGGGCGCTTACAGCTTGAAGCCCGCGAGGCGATTAACAGTGAGGCTGGATTGTTTGAGGCCGCAGAGGCACTGACGATCCACACGGACGGTCACTGGAATAACCGCGGCGGCACGGCACAAGGCGGTAAACAGGTGACCGTCTCCGCGCAGAGTATCGATAATACGGAGGGAAAATTGCGTTCTGGGGGCGATCTGGCTCTCGACAGTACCGGGGATGTCATTAATCAGGCGGGGACGCTGACAGCACAGCAACGCCTGCAATGGCTGGGCGGGGAAAATGGCCTGCTGAACAATGACGCGGGCACGTTACTGAGTGGCGGCGTCATGTTATTACAGGGTAAGAACCTGCTCAACCGCCAGCAGGGATTTGTCCAGAGCTTGCAGGCACTGAGTTTGGATCTCACGGGCGATTGGGACAATCAGGGCGGTAAATTGGCCAGTGGCGGACGTAGTACAGTGAATGCTCAGAGCCTCCGCAATGCGAAGGGAGAAGTTCAGGTGCTGGATGCGCTGGATATGAACTTCACCCGCACACTGGATAACAGTCACGGCCATATCTTCAGCAAACTGATGCAGTTCCTGCGGGCGGAGGAGATGGTTAACGCCGGGGGATGGATGGGCAGTCAGGGAGGCTGGTCTGCCTCAGGCAGACGGTTTGACAACCGTGATGGCGACATACTGAGCCAGCAGGCGACAACACTGACGGTGAATACGCTGGATAACCAGAAAGGCACACTGCAGTCAGCGGGTGCCTTGATGCTACAGGCAGACAAGATTGATAACCGGGCCGGTAAAATCAGCGCTCAGGGAATGCTGGATGTCGCGGGAACGGCAAAGGGCACCGCCGCCGGTTTATTGCAGAACAGGGGCGGCCAGTTGCTGGCCGGTGACGGACTCACCGTGACAGTGAAAAACATAGATAACCAGCAAAACGGGTTGATCTACAGCCAAAAGTGGCTGCATCTGGTCTTAAGCGGCAGCCTGGATAACCGACAGGGTAAACTGCAAAGCGAGGGAGATATGCAAATTGTTGCGCAGTCGCTGCTGAACAAGGCCGGCTCGATGGCGAGTCAGCAAGCGTTGGGTCTGCGTATTCTGGAACGGCTGGATAATAGTCAGGGCGCGGTGAGAAGCAGCGGTAATCAACAAATATCGGCCGGGCGGGTGGATAACCTGCAGGGGATCTTCAGCAGTCAGGGCGGAATTAATCTTGCTGCGAGCCGACTTGATAATCAGAACGGTACCCTTATCAGCCAGTGGGACGGGGTTTACCGTCTTAATGAACTCAATAACCCGCAGGGTAAAGTGCACAGTGGCGGCACATTAACACTCAATAGTGAACAGGTGAACAACCAGGGTGGGCAACTGGTCTCCACCGGTGCGATGCATCTTAACAGTCAGCAGATCAATAACGACGGGCAAGGAAAAATTACCAGCCAGAATGCGCTGGTTGTGCAGACTAACCGACTGAACAATCACGAAGGTGGATTGTTACAGGGCACGACCCATACCGATGTGATCGCACGTGAGCTAAACAATCGTGCAGGACGCTTGCACAGTGCGGGTTCCCTGACGCTATCGCGCCTTGAGGTACTGAACAATCAGCAGGGATCTCTCCTCGCCAACAATACGTTCAACATTAACACCGATGCCCCTTCTGTGCTGACACTCTCTAATCAGGGCGGAACCATTCAAAGTGGAGAACGTCTGGCAATCAATACCCGCCTCCTGAATAACCAGGGTGGAACCGTACTCAGTCAGCAGTCGTTGGCGCTGACCGTGCAGCAGGATTACACCCACCGGCTCGGTGATACGCTGAGCAGTAACGGGGCGGTGACTTTCAACATTGCCGGTACGTTGACGAATGAGGCCGACTGGCGACTGCCGGATAGCCTGACCGTCAATAGTACCCATTTCACCAACGTGAAAAACCTCATAGGAAAAGCCCTGCAACTGACCACGGGAATTCTGCGCAATGGGGGGCGACTGGAAGCCGACAGCATGATGCTCACCAGCGACAGACTGGATAACACTGCTACAGTGATGGGGGATGATATCACGGTACGTAGCCGGGTCATTGATAACTACGGGCGTAATGCGGTGATCGCTGCCACGGAAGCGTTGAGCCTGCGTGCCAGTACTCATCTGAAAAACCGGAATGGCAGCTTGATCTACAGCAGTGGTTCACTGTATCTGGGCAGTGGTGATCTGATTGAGAACCGGGGCAGCCGCATTGAGGCTGATAAAAATGCCGTGATTGAGGCAAAGCGGCTGGATAACCTGCGTACAGGGCTTTACATCGAGAGAGAAGCGGAAAAAAGCGAATACGAATGGCATCGTTATCACTACAACTGGCGATCTTATGGCTCATCGGTTAATACCGATCACAATACCATCGCTCCCGTCAAACAGCGTCTGACATTCCGCAATAACGCAGAAGCGGAAATGAATCGCTACGGTACCCTGCTGAATATCGATGCTGCCGGTAAACGTGCACAGGTACGGGTGAAAGACAACGAAGGACAGATGCGTGAACTGTGGGTGAACTATCTTGCCCTCACACCGGGCCGTGGCGGCAGCTATGACATGACGTTCTACGAGACACGGGGGCATCGCCAGCACGAGGTGCCGACACCTTATCACAATACCGTCTGGCGCGAGCATAACCGGGGATACATTGAGCAGTGGGATCCGGCGAAACACATCAACATGGCGGATGCACCCTATGTGACGGATTACAACAATTTCCGGGAGCGCTCGGTCACCGGAACCCGGATACGGGATAAATTAGTGTCCAAGGGGATTGGTGCCCATATTCTCTCGGGTCACAACCTGGTGCTCAACATTACCAATCAACTGCGTAATGACGCCAGTACGATCAGTACTAACGGTAATCTGTCGATAAAAGGCAACGGTAAGATCACTAATCAGGGCTATTCCGTGAATGAACGCCGGACGGAATTCATTTCTGACCACTACGACAGGGATACCCGCCACTGGTATCCTCAATTCAATCACGAGGAAACCACGGCGATAGACACTGTCGACAGCATTATCACCGGGCAGGGAAATGTTTCTATCAACGGGGCATCTATTGAAAATACCACGGTTAATCAGGCACAAATTAGCCGTGTTGCGGCAGCCCAGAAAGCCATTACCGCCGAACGGGCACAATGGGAACGCAATCCGCTGTCGGTGGAGGTTGACGGGGGAGCCTGGCAAACAGGGGATAGGCAACTGACATCCGGCAGCAGACTGGCGACCCCAGATATCCCGTCGCTTACGCCGGGCGGCCAACGGTTGACTGCGGACATCCCACCGTTCACACTAGGCAGCCAACGGTTGACGTCGGATATCCCGCCGTTTACGCCGGGTAGCCCGCGTCTGACACCGGATATCCAGCCACTCACGCCAAGCCGCCGACCGCTCACTCCGGCCGAACGGATCCTGACCGACAAGCAACACCTCGGTAGCGTGGCTACCGCTCTCCCCAATAACGGTTTGTTCCGTCAGCACCCGGCACCGGAAAGCCATTATCTGGTGGTGACCGACGAACGCTTTACCAACAGAAGCCGGTTCATCAGCAGTGATTATATGCTGCAGCAAATGGGATATAACCATGACCGGATCCATAAACGATTGGGGGATGGGTTCTATGAGCAACGGCTGGTACGTGAACAATTACTCCAGTTAACCGGCCGGCCTTCTGTACGTGGCGAAGATGCGCTGGAACAATATAAATCATTGATGAAAAACGGTATTAAGGTGGCGAAAGATTTTCAACTGGTACCGGGTGTAGCGCTGACGCCGGAACAGATTGCCGCGTTGCAACAGGATATCACCTGGCTGGTGAGTGAGACAGTCGATACCGACACCGGCCCGCAGACCGTGTGGGTACCTAAAGTTTATCTGGCGAACACCACGTTGCGCCTGGCCGGTGATGGTGCCGTTATTGGCGGGAACACCCTGCAACTGTCAGCCGACAACATTAAAAACGCGGGCAATCTGTTTTCCAACCAGGCGCTTAACATTGATGCCGGTCAGTTCCGGCATCAGAGCGGGGATATCCGCGCTGACAGCATCAGCGTACAGGCAGACAGCCTGTCCCTGATCACCAACCTGCAGGACGCCTTGCGTCAGGCGACAATGAGTGCCCGTGATATCAGTCTCAGCGGCGGTGATATCGGGCTGCAGGGGGCGAAACTGGATGCCCTGCAGAATCTTAGCCTGCACGCCCGCAATAATCTGGATATCACGACAGCCCGAAGCCGTATCACAGGCAGCATAGACGTAATCTCAGGTGCAATGGGCAACCGTACCAGTAGCGGTATAGAAGAGGCCGGGAAGCGACGGGCACGCATCAGCGGCGAGTGGCAACAGGCACTGGGCAGTACGCTGAATGCCGGGGGAAACCTCAGTCTGACAGCAGAACGGGATCTGATCCTGAAGGGCAGCCAGGCGAAAGCGGATGGCCTTACCCAGTTGCAGGCGGGTGGGGATGTGAAGTTACTGGCGGATACAGCCACCACCCGCACCGATCTGGAAGCCAATAGTCGCACTTCATCGGTGCACAACAGTCGCCGGGAAGACCGGCTGCATCTCAGCACGCTGAGCGGCAATAAGAACGTGACTATTCTGGCGGGAAAAAATTTCATGGCAGAAGGTGCACAGGTTGAGAGTCAGTCAGGGGGAATTGGGCTGAGTGCCCAAGCGGTTACTATCAAGGATGCCCGCCAGTCCGTGACGGATCAGGACAGCGAAAAGACACGGGTAGGAAGCACAAAGAATCAGCGTAATATGGAGACAGTCCGTGACAAGAGTATAGGCAGTACCTTCAGCGGACGTGACGGTATTGCGGTAGTTGCCCGTGAAAGCGACATCACGGTGACGGGCAGCACGTTGCATAGCGAACAGGGAGCTCTGGCGCTGCAGGCGAAAAAGGATATGACACTCAACAGTGCCACTGAGCGTGATTATTTGCACTCGGAAGCCCGTTCGGATAAAGCAAGCGTTTTGTCTAAGCAGCGTCGTTATGCAGCACAGAAAGATAACGTCACCCGCGAGACAGGCACCCTGCTCAGTGGAGACCGCATTCATCTGGCTGCGGGCAATGATTTGGCGGTGAGCGGCTCGGCGATAGCCGGAGATAAGGACGTGACCTTACAGGCCGGCAACAATGTCGATGTGACTGCCGCGACTGAAACGCAGTCTCATTATCGGCTGGAAGAAAAGAAAAAGCACGGATTACTCAGTAGTGGGGGGATCGGTTTTACCGTGGGCAGTCAGTCTACCCGCCATCAGAGCAATGAAAATGGTACTACACAAAGCCAGAGTGCCAGCACAGTAGGGAGCAACCGGGGCGATGTGAATATTACCGCCGGTCACCGTGCCCATATCAGCGGATCGAATTTAGTCGCAGGCCAGGATCTCAGTATCACCGGCAACAATGTACACATTGATCCGGGCTATGACAAACGCACGCGGGAAGAAACGTTTGAATCGACGCAGAGCGGTTTGACGCTGTCACTGTCAGGCACGGTAGGTAGTGCGCTCAATACGGGAGTCAGCGCAGCCCAGCAGGCCAGAAAAGCCAGTGAAGGGCGGCTCAAAACGCTGCTGGATACGCAAGCTGCACTCTCCGGTGCGCAGGCGCTTCAGGCGTGGCAATTGAGCGAGGCGCAGTCGGCCAAAGCGGCAGCGATTAATCAGATGGGGGGGCAGGCCGAGAAACCCACCGATGTGATTGGGGGGCAGCTGTCGCTGGGCAGCCAGTCATCAAAATCGGCCACCCGGCATGAACAAACGGTGACGCAGGGCAGTCAGCTGAACGCAGGGCGGGATATTCGTATTACCGCCACCGGCGAGAAAGAAAAACCCGGCAGCGGTGGGGATATTCAGGTCCAGGGCAGCGAACTGAACGCCGGCAGGGATATCAGCCTAAGTGCAAAACGAAATATGACCCTGACATCAGGCCAAAATACCGAAACACTCCGGGGCCAGAACAGCAGTAAAGGGGGCAATATCGGTGTCGGGCTGACCGT
Organism: Xenorhabdus sp. PB61.4; assembly: GCF_963894935.1. Taxonomy (NCBI): domain Bacteria; kingdom Pseudomonadati; phylum Pseudomonadota; class Gammaproteobacteria; order Enterobacterales; family Morganellaceae; genus Xenorhabdus; species Xenorhabdus sp. PB61.4. The sequence continues at coordinate 16,645 of NZ_CAWQJR010000186.1, read as the reverse complement.
GGGGCAGGGCGGAACCGGCCTGAAATTCTCCGCAGGCGGGAATGTCGGCAAAGGCCATGAAAACGGGGATAAGCTGACCCATACGGAAACCCAGATCACCGCAGGCGGTCAGGTGACCCTGAATGCCGGACAGGATGCCGAGCTGAAAGGGGCACAGGTGCGCGGTGAGAAAGTGACCGCCAATATAGGGGGTAACCTGCACCTGCAAAGTGAGCAGGACACCGACAACTACGGCAGCAAACAACAAAACGCCCGCATCGGCGCCAGCGTGACCTACGGCGTGCCGGGCGGATCATTCTCAGCCCAGGCCAGCCGGGAAAAAATGGACAGCCAGTACCAGTCCGTCAACGAACAGACCGGCATTTTTGCCGGGAAAGGCGGGTTTGATCTCAACGTTGGCAAGCATACCCAACTGGACGGCGCCGTCATTGCCAGTCGAGCCAGTAAAGACAAAAACCGACTGAATACCGGTACACTGGGCTTTAGCGATATCCAGAATAAAGCGGCATACCAAACCGGACAGCAGAGTACCGGGATCAGCACGGGCGGTGCCGTGGACAGCCGACTGGTCTCCAATATGGCCGCGAACATGCTTTCCGGTACGGGGAACCAGGACAGCAAAACGTCTACATCCCATGCGGCCATGAGTGAAGGGGCGATTGTTGTCCATGACAGCAGTAAGCAAAAGCAGGATGTGAGCCAGCTCAGCCGCGATCCCGCGAATGCGGCTAATAGCCTCAACCCGATTTTCGATAAAGCGAAAGAGCAGCAACGGCTGGCGCAAGCGCAGGCTATCGCGAATATCGGCACCCAGGTGCTGGATACCTACAATACCCAGGAGGCGATAACGGCGACAAACAAAGCGACGACCGCCTTGAAAAATCCGCAAAATCAGCAACTCTGGAAAGAGAAAGCCAAAGCCCAGCTTGACAAAGAAAACGTGAAGGCCACGCCGGACGCCCTGGCTGACCGGGCCTACCAGCTCGCTTACCATGAAGCGATCAAGGCTCAGGGAGCCGATATTGGCGGCAACCGCCGTCAGGCAGTCACTGCCGTGGTATCGGCGCTTCAGGGGCTGGCAGGGGGGGATATCAAAGCCGCTATTGCCGCGGGTGCCGCGCCGTCTCTGGCCAATGCGGTGAAAGCCGCGACTGACGGCAATCAAGCCACTAACTTGTTGGCCCACGCGATATTGGGCGGTGTCATTGCCGAAATGAAAGGTGGTTCAACGATTGCTGGTGCCACGGGCGCGGTCGGGGGCGAACTGGCCGCCCCGGCTATCGCACAGGCCCTGTATCCCGGTAAAGCATCCAGTGAACTCACCCCAGATGAGAAGGAAAAAATCAGCAATCTGTCTACACTGGCCGGAGGCATTGCGGCCGGATTAACAACGGATTCTACTGCCGGTGGGGTATCCGGGGCACAGAGTGCGAAAAATGCGGTCGAAAATAATTATCTTCATCTCACTGAAAAAAGGAGAGAGACTCAATTAAGTCAGAAACAAACGGAGGGGACGATCACTGTCAGTGAACGTCAGGAACTCGCTGCGCTTAAGGAAACCAGTCAATCACGGGATAATCGGTTGATTGATGCTTGTCAGGGTGGGCTTACATCCTCCTGTTTTCGTGAGCAAAAACTGGCGATTGAGGCACAAAAATCGTATCAGGGTTATGCCGAGTACCAAACTTATTACAATTTACTGAATCAGTATCCTGATGAAATGGCGAAATATGGCCAGCTTATTGATGGCTATTCACGCGATATTATCGGATTGGTTGAGAAGGGATATACCCCTGAACAGGCACGGGATAAAATTGCGGCAGATGTAGCTTACACAAAAAAATATCAACAAGCGATGGATGACGTACCGGAATGGGCTAAGATTGCCATGACGGTACAGGAAACTATCGGTATGGTTTATGGTGCTAAATCGGCCGGAGTGAGTCTGAGTCAATTGACGAAAAATAGCCCTCTGGCATTACCCAGAGAAAATATCTTAGCTAATCGAGGCACTCTTCTTCCTTCTAGAGATAACCTTAATCAGGCAGCCTCAGCTCCTAACCGTAATGGATTGACAGATGCAGGCCGAGCATTACAAAAGCATGGAGGGAGAAGTGGTTCTGTGTATTCATACTCTAGTCAGAAGACGTCAATCTTAAATCAGGAAGCTCAGACTTTGATTAAAGAAATATTGAGTCATCCAAATACCAAAATAGAATCAAGGGTGGTTTTTGAAAACAAACAGAGGATTACTGTAGTTGAAGCAACAGCACCTGATGGGAGGGCATTAAGGTTTAATGCTGATGGTACAAGATTAATCGGTTTCCGTGAGCCACCTAATAAATGACAGAGAGATGAGCATGTTGGAATATAGTGTTGGTAGTTCTACTGATAGAGATGACCTTTATGCTGAACTATCTTTTAATAAGGTACAGTGGGGAGAAATCTCGTTATCTGAGGACAAAAAATCAGTGAATATTATTATTTATCCTGATAGTAATATTTTAGAATTCAGTTATGATGAATTTTTGAGTATAGTGGAAAAAGCAAAGGCTCATTTACTTAGTTTGGAGCCATTGTGTAGATAACAAAAAAATCCCAGCTATGACGCTGGGATTTTTTGTTATTGAGAATAATGCCTTGGGAGATGGATTTGGCCCGAATTCATTCTGGGTTCAAATGGCTAATTCCGTAAACTCAGATGCAACATTGGCATTCGACTTACTGAGTAAAGGAGCCTCTGTAGATGAAATTGATAAAGCAATAAAATATAGTCATCAACGACCATCATGGGGAGTTGAATATAAAGTTAAGCCTTATTTGAGAGGTGAAGCTGAATTTGGAGCAGGTTGGGCTGGATTTGCTGAAGTATCGTTGGATCCATACAAATTTGCAATTAATGGTGGGGAAACAACCGCTATCGGTGTTCATACTGGCGCAACTGTTGGAGTAGAATTTGGTCCTTACTTCCCAGGTTCGTTAGGCTCCTTGAATAAAGACTATTCTTTTGACCTAGGCTTTGGTTTTGGTTCAGTAGGGCTGTCAGTAGGAAAAGATGGAATAGGTACATCATTAGGTGCCGGGCCATCATATGGTTTGAAAGGAACACAAAAAATCTCATTGGGTGAAGTAGACATAAATGGCAAAGAGGGTGCTGAAATATATAAATATGAGTTTAAGGAAAAATAAATATGATTGTATATATTCCGTTTGTTTTTATGGTGTCAAGTTTGTTATCTCTTTCAGGCTGTCTGATTTATTTTGGTCTTAGCCGAAGAGTTTCACTAAAAAACCCAATGATTGCATTCAGGTTTTTTGATTTTTGTTTTTTTAATAAAAGCAAGCTGGCTAATTTTTCCATATTTATGTTTTTTACAATGTATGTGTTTGGTATTTGGGATTATTTTCTAAGGCATGAATACACCATTCATGTCTTAGCGTATTTCATTGGTACGATTGCAATATTTTTATTTATTGTTCATTGCAGGTTTTTATCTAGAAGAAAATTTTCATGTGGAAATAAAATTGAATGTATAAGAGAGTTTTTTTTTTGAAATGGATATAAGTTTTAAAAGTATATTACTGTGGTTATCTAGATTTTTTTATGCTGTTTATTTTTATATGGTTTTTTCTAATTGATTTTTGCCACAAAAATATAATCGAGAATAACTTCCTGAGTGTCAATGAGCTGGACAATTTTGTGCACAGAGCACGTAATTGTGAAGGAGGCAGCTGTCAGCAGGTTATCCGGGATATGATTAATACCAATATCCGTAACCAGCAGGAAATGATGGACTTCTGTAACAACAACCCGGAGCAGTGTACGCAGAAGTACGGTTATCTGGTTGAACAATGCGGCGTATTTGAGCGCACTAGACTTTTCAATTTCACCCGTTCAGGATCTGGCCGTTTTTCCCGCTTATGCCAGGATTGATAACTACTGCGATTGATCTGGCTGGGTGCACTGGTCCGAGGTTTGAATGAGCCAGAGTATAGGGTATCTCACAAAGCTGCATCAAGGGGGGGGATGAACAAACGAGTAATTATGTTCATCAAGAAAAAGAATGGTACGGTCTTTACCACCTTAATATCGGACAAAAGTTTGACCTCAATCAGCCTAACCTATAAGGTATTTAACTGTTACTTATGATCTGTCGCCTGTAAGGATCAGCGTGAAGCGGCGAACTAAAACTCCCGTAGCCTGCAAGGGAGAGCATTACAATGCGGTACATCTGCGCACTTTTGGAAGCAGATATCATTGAACACCTAACCCTCCGTTTGATGATGAAAGTTTCCCGGTGTTACTCATCACCGGCTACTCATACAATAGAGCAAAACAGGCTCTGTCTTACGTCAACTGATACAGTTTTTATCTGTAAAACATGCATTCACATTTTCAATTCATCACGGTAAACGTCCCGAATATTGTGCGGCGTCACTTGTGTTGAAGCGCAGCGATTACCAAGTGACGCCGCAAAGCGGCAAACGTCCATAGCCCATCCGGTCTGGTTTTACGACCAATTTGAATCCCGCATTACTCAGTGAAACCACGTAAAACAGACGATTAACCACCCTGTTAAACGATTGTCCTATCGGATTTTCAACCCACTGCCTGATTGCAGGCTGATGCAGTAAAAATTAAGGAGAAATGAATCACGTCAAGATAATGAGGCGTTCATCCTGAACTGATCAGGCTCTGAACGGGGAGCATGTCATCGCTGTGCTGGGCACGTCGCGAGCTCCTGCAATAACTCAACACAATCCCGCCCTGCTACACATTGTCTGACGCACCACGGAACGGTGAACCTGAACCGATACGCAGGGAATTGTTTTAAAAACGACTAAAAATGAATAAAACAAACGCAAAGTAGCAGGAGAGGCGAGAATGGCGCAGGGATCGACACGTTCAAAGGTTGAGCTGTTCAGAAAAACCTTTATCACGCATGCCCGACAGGCGGGCGGAAGTTTTGTCACCGTAGCAGATCGAGAGCGTATGGCCCGGCAGTTCCTTGATTATTTGAAAACCAATGGCATCAAACTCCGGCAAATGGACAGTCTGAAGGTGAAATATATTGAGCGTTACATTGCTGAACGCAAAGCCAACAATCTCAGTTATCGGACACTGCAAAATGAAATGTCGGTGCTGCGAGCCATTTTAGCGCACGCTGGCAAGCATAAGCTGGCTGATCCCGATAATGCCCGCCTGAGTAACCGGGCATTGGGTATCGCGGATACCAGCCGCAAGGGAACGAAAATGGCGCTGGCACCGGCTGCATTCCGGGACATTTTTCAGCAGGTGGAACAAAAAGACCGGCGTGTCGCGGCTGTGATGCAACTGGCGTATGTGCTGGGACTGCGTACCAAAGAAGCGGTGGAAGCCTACAAATCGTTAGCGACCTGGAAGAAAGCACTGGAAAACGGGCATACGTCTGTGCGGGTGGTGTTCGGTACTAAAGGTGGACGACCCCGGCAGACGGTCATACTGGATCGGGAAGCCCTGCAATACGCGATTGCTTATGCTGAACGCGAGCAGACCGGGCGTGGCGGTAAACTGATTGATAAGCCGACGATCACGCAGGCCATCGACCGTTACCTCTATATTGTCAGACGTGCAGGACTGACCGGTAATAAAGCGCCACACAGTATGCGTTATCATTTTGCTCAGCAATCCGGGGAGCATTATATAACGCAAGGATTCAGCGAGCGGGAAGTGCTGGCACTGGTCTCGATGGATTTGGGGCATGGTGATGGGCGCGGACGTTATATTAAGCAGGTGTATTACCAGAATATTGAAAGTGAATAAACTGTATTGGATCACACCCAGTCTGCTGCTTTATATGAGCAAAGCAACCTTGAATCTTAGGTTATTATTAATATGTTATCTATAACTCACTTTTGGACAAAAGAGAGTTAGTTGTACCAAATAAGACTCGAACTGAGCGAGAGTTAATCAAACAGCCAGCTTAGTGCCCAGACTGTGTAAAAACCGTGATTTCATCCAACAAACATCGATTTGGGTTGCATTTAAGCACCCGATTAGCGCTCATCACATTCACAATGTTTTGATGTAGATTGGTGGCTTGTAATATGAAGTCATTTAAAAACAGCGTGCCTTGAGCGTTTGGGGCAGATTTTTGGTGAAACTAAGCTTACTTTATCACTTAGCTCAGACTGATGGCCGCCATCAAACCGACAGTTCCCAGTAGGGTCATCATACGTTTCAGGTTGTAAGCAAGAACACTGAGGCTGATTTCAGTGCTCACATTTTTGAGGCGTTTAGTCAAAAAGTGAGTCGCTCCCATCCACATTTTTATCGTGCCAAACGGATGCTCAACACTTTGTTTCCTTATCACCGGGAATTCTGGATTCTCATCTAACCGTTTTTGCATGTCATCAATAATCGATTCATGTATCCATCGTCTTATGCGACGGGGCTCTTTCTTTGATGTTGTGCATTGAGATCGGATTGGGCATTCATTGCACGCTAAATTGTTGAAGTAAACATCCAGTTCTACACCTTTCTCCATGATCTTCATTCGCTTTTGTAACCTTTTACCCGCCGGACAAATGTATACATCACTGCCGTTGGCGTACTTGAAGAGAGACTTGTTAAAAATGCCTTTGCTCTCCGAACCTGAAGTGTCAATTTGTGGCACATTCGCCGTGATGCCTTGATCATGCCCGTCTTTGATATCATTTCGACTGAAGTAGCCTTTGTCGGCTAACACTGTAATAGATTTCTTCCCCAACACCTTTTGGACTTGCTCGGCAACTAATGTCAGTTGACCCCGGTCTGTTGTCATGACGATGTCGTGGCAAACGATGAGATGGTGCTTTGTATCGACCGCCGTTTGCACGTTGTAGCAGACTTGTCTTTCCATGTGGTGTGTTTTCATCAAGCGGGCATCAGGATCCGTCTGTGATATCTGTTTGTCCGGATGCTCATTAACTTGTTTTTCGAGTGCTTTTAGCTCAATTAAGCGCTGCTTTAGCCAGGCTAATTTCGATGCTGTGACGGTCGGATCAGACTCTTTTTCGTTCTCATCTTTGGCATCCATCTGGATTAAATATTTCTCGATACTTTTTTCAACTCGCTCGATATGAAACTGTACTTTACTGGGGGTGTAGTTTTTGGATTTATTATTGACGGCTTTGAATTTACTACCATCAATAGCGAACACGGCATCTTCAAACATGTTGAGTTGTCGGCATAACTCGACGAATTTACGGCAGACGTTTTTAATTCCCTTACCATTATCCTTTCTGAAGTTTGCAATCGTTTTGAAGTCGGGAGATAAACGTTCAAGCAGCCACATTAACTCGACATTGCGGTTGCATTCCTTCTCCAGCCGTCGCGATGATTGAATTCGATTTAAATAACCGTAGATGTAGAGCTTGAGCATCAGGGCAGGGTGATATCCAGGGCGGCCAGTTGACTTGGGATTCACGCTTTCAAAACCTAAGTCGAGTAAATCTAGATGTTCAACAAAGACATCAATAACTCGCACTGGGTTATCTTCGCTAACAAAGTCGTCCATGAGTTCTGGAAAGAGCGTGGATTGATGCCTTGATTGACCAGTAATATGGTGAGACATGCCAGAATCTCCATGATTATGCTTACCAATCTGATGATACTGGACTTGGCTTTGAAATTGGATCGGTAGCTAAGACCAATTGATCATAAGTACATCGTACTCAGACCAAAAGCTGATCAAGGGTTTTTACACAGTCTGTGCCAGAAGCCGACATAACTAACATCATTGTGCCTTAATCAATGGGGGAGCATGTCATCAGTTTCTGACTTTCTCAATTGTGGTTGAGAATTGCTCAGACATGAGATAACACTTATCTGTACTTTTGAGTTGAATAACGAAGAGCATCAACAAACAATACAAAGGTTGTTGTAGACTGGGAGTAACAGAATATGAACAGCCGTATTATATAACAGCTCTGAAGTGTCTATACAGTGGAGAATCAGCGCGCGTTAAATGTCATTATCCCGCCGCCGATAATCCTCCTTAATGTACTTAAACCAAATTTAGCGCGGTACCCGCACGCACCGACAAGGAAAAACGCAATGCCCAGTAAATCAATCAAGGCGATAATTCAGGAAATTAATAATGACGAGGCAGATGGTGGCGGACTTTGGCTGCCAAATATTCAGCGGCAGTTTGTCTGGGATACTGAGCAAATATCTCGGCTGTTTGACTCAGTAATGCGGCAATATCCGCTTTCTTCCATGCTGCTATGGAAAACTCGCGAAGCGATAAAACATCGTAAATTTATTCAAAACTTTAACGGTGGTAAGGTCGACTTAAAGGATCACTATCGCCACGGTAAAACGAAAGCGAAATGGCTGGTACTGGATGGTCAGCAGCGTTTACAGAGCTTTTATCTGGCGCTGAAAGGCAGTATTGATGGCCAAGTACTGCATTTCGATTTGCTGAGCGGTGCGGCGACAAGTAAAGAAGAAATTCGCTACCACTTTGAATTTAAGGATGTCACTAGGGCCAATTGGCCATGGATGGCAATGTCCGACATTATCTACACCAAAAAATTACCAGAGCAGATTCTCAACCAGCGCGTGCAGGATGAGGAACTGGAACTAAGTGCGGAAGAGCGCGAACGGGCGACAATCAACCTCAGTCGCGCACGTCAAGAGTTCAGCAATGAGGGAGCATTACTTTACCACGTGATCGACAGCAGCGACGACGACAGCGAACTCAATTTTGACGATGTGGTCGAGGTCTTTATTCGCGCTAACTCAGGTGGCACACGGTTGAGCAAGTCTGACCTGATGTTTACGCTACTCTCAACAGAGTGGTCTGATGCGGATGTAATCTTCGAAGATTTTTTGGAAAAAATTAATGATAACGGCCGCTTCAACTTCTCACGCGATTTTTTGATCAAACTCAGTACCACGCTGCTGGGGTTTGGTGCCAAATATGATGTGGATAAACTGCGTGATGACGATGTGCGCAGACAGATCAGTGAAAACTGGCCTGCGATCGCTAAAGCTTTGCAGTTTGTGAAAGATGAGATCGTTAGCAAAACCTATATCCGTTCCAGCAAGGCGCTTACTTCTTATAATGCTATGATTCCACTAGTTTTTTTACAATATCACTTCCCGGGGCAACTGACGAAATCAAAAGCGTTAAAACAGTATCTGGTGCCTGCACTGCTCAATGGTGTCTTTTCCGGTCAGCCGGATGGCATTATCGATAAACTGGTGAAAGTGATTGAAGAGCAGCAATGTTTTGATCTGAAAAAGATTCGTGCGGCGATTGTTTCCGCCAACCGCAGTCTGCATTTGACTGAAGAGCGTCTGTTCGACTGGTGCAGCTATGGTAGCGGGAACATCCATCTACTGTTTAACCTGTGGTATGGTGGGGAATATAAATCCTCGGGCTTCCAGCACGAGCCGCAAATTGATCATATTTTTGCCCGTAGTCTACTGAAAGATCAGAAGGAACTGAACGAAGAAACCGGACGGCAAGTGCGAATATATGAAAACTGGGAAATCGATCAGTTGGCGAACTGTATGCTGCTGCCTGCGCATCAAAACGGCGCAGGCGACAAAGGAGCACAGCCGCTGGACAAATGGCTGAAAAATCAGTCCACTGAATTTCTGGATCTGCACTGCATTCCTTGTTCACCAAAAACCTTGTGGAAAGTGGAGAATTACCCGCGCTTTATCGAGAAGCGCAAGCAGTTGATCCATGAGCGTATCGCGCAAATGGGGCTGCTGGATAGCGAGGAGTAAGCAGGCAAGCATGCGGTGGCTTAGGGCCACTTTAGCTTTATTGACCACCTCACATCTAGGCATCGTTAGCTCATGCCGATACCAATCATGTGAGCCGTTCATATAATCATGTGACCTACCTTGATGAAAGGAAGACAATGATGCAAGAATGGGCATCATCAGCTTGATGTGTGGTCTGAATAGGTAGCCAATAGAGACTGGCTCTAGATTGTCTAATTAGATAAATAAGTTAGGATACGGACCGTACGGATGCTTTTTGAATATGCCCTTCACAATGATTCAGACACAATAGTTCACGTAGATTCAGTACAAAACGGAAAGCGTTGTAACTGTGTTTGTAAGCACTGTGGTGATACCCTCATTGCAAAGAACAATGGAAAGATCAACACACACCACTTCTCTCATGCTACAAAGGAAGAAAGCCGTGACTGTCGGATGACGCAGTTACATATAGCGATACAACTCTATTTTTCTTCGCTATCTGAGATTACTTTTCCAATAAATAGGATAGCTATCGACGAAACAGATATTGCCGTTTCCGACTTAACAACTGAAGTTAAAGAGTCAGTACTTGAATACAGGATCGGACCCTACCTGGCAGACATATATCTTGTGACAGATATTGGTGATGTGGCTATTGAGGTCTGCGTTACTCACAAATGTGACGAGGATAAAATACAGTATTACATTGACCAACAGATTGATTCAATTGAGTACTACTTTCCTCTTGCTGAAGGTAATAGCATCTCTGAATGGATTTCTCTGGTAAGAAATAATCTCGTCGAATACAAATGGATTTATCACTCAGAACTTGAAATTAAGAAAATCGAGTATTTTAAACAGATTGAAGAAGAGAAAAGGAATAAAAAGGCAGAAAAAAGAAACAGAGCTTTAGCATCGCTTCGTAAAGCCATATCTAGCAAAAGAATTCACTTACCCAGTATACATAAAGAAGTGGAGTGTACTTATGCAGAACAATCTTACAAAGAAAGACCGTTGATTTATTCCAAAAGGGATTTAATTTGTGACAAGGTTTTACTTTGTCATGAATCAAGTGACTATGCGGTAATAGAAGGATATATAGACAATCGCGTGATATCGATTATCTATTCTTTTACCGAAGAGATACCTACTCTAAATTATCAAGATGACAGAAGTATAGTGTGTCGTCATTATTCAGATGAATCGAATGCATCGACGTGGACTTGGGTTAAGCATCCATCATTAACCAAGAAATTTGATAAAATAAAGTCACAATTCAGATCTGATTGCGAGCATATCTATCATAAAAGAGTAAGGTCAGTATGTCTAAAGGATAAAGTGACCAAGCTTGCATCCGAATACTTAGATAATCGTCAAGTTTACTTTAATCGGGACTATCAGAAATGGAGAAGCTGGATGATGAATAAAGAGTTATTTATACCTGACCAAAATAAAAAAAATCCTTCATTACCTGACATATTGAAAAAGAGAGAGTATCGCATGCTCTGGCCATTCCAAGCATGGAGTATAATAGTGTTAAGTCATCTAGCAGAAATGGTGGATGCTTACCCCGTTAGCCAGAAGATATATTACAACGATTTATTTATTAAACTTGCAGGAAAATATGGTTTATCAGAACAATATCGATACCTATCGAAAGAGTTTAAAGATTTAAATATCTCTACTACTACCTTTGATTCACTTATTGATGAAGATAGTACGATTAAAGATGCATTATCTACCTTTGGTTCACTTATTGATGAAGATAGTATGATTAAAGATGCATTATATCCCTTTGCCAAGATGAGTATCATATCTGTTAACAAGGAGCACTTAATGAGAAAAGGTTCTCTTATATTAGCACTAGGAATTTAGACTCATATTATTTATGAGCCATTCGTTGCTTGTTTTACAAGCATCTAGCACAAAATACTACAATCCTACACAGGGCTAGGGACAAGCAGCTCTGCTGCCAAGCTGACCGTCAAATTTAATCGAGTCCTACCGTAGGATAACGTCAGGTCAAGTCGCTGCTAATACAATTTAATTTCGATACAAAAAATGGATATTGCCGGAGCAGCTTTCTACCCCCAATTAATCAGGAGTGGCCTATTTCGGGACACGAGTGGAATGATGCCGTTGATAAATTAAACATATCAAAAGCAGGCAATTACACAAATTTAGAAACAGGGTCGTTATGACCATAAAACTAATTAGTTGAGTCTTTCTTATTAACTCTTTTAATTAGCCATTAGATTTGTTAGTTGGTAATCAACCTACTAAAACTATTGTCATGTTATAGTATTCAGTTCAAATCCGGTAATACAGAAAACAGATTCTTGTCCTGAAGGCTTATGCGTCAGGATCATACAGGCAAACCCACTAAAGGCATTGCGAAAAGCTATGAACCCTTCTTTTTTTCCTCTATTTGTTTGACCATATATTGTATGTTGTTTTGTTGTTATACAGATTTCGGTGAAGTCAGAGAACTCACTCACATAGCCTGTGACAAGAACATGATCTCCAAATACTACCCCAGCTTTGAATGCAGTAACTGTATCGGTAAAATCATTAATGTTATCGTAGTCTTGCGTTATAATCGGTGTGTCGGTTTTGCCAATACGCATAATACCAATACCTATTTTTTTATTTCCATTTTTTGTTGTAATAATTTCAACTCCATTATAATTAATGTGATATTTGTTTTGGCTGTAATTAGTAATCGAAATGATGCTTATATCATTCCAACGTAAATCTACAATTACTATGCTTTTCCCCATTGGTAATGAATTCAGTTCATTTTCACATGAATAGATCAAATGTAAAATACCTTTTCTGTCTCCTTTTTCTAAAAGACACAATGCTTTTCCTAAATTTGCTTCTTTGTTTTCAGGCTGAGATTTTATGCATCGTTCAAAATATCTAAGTGCCTCATCAGAATCCCCATAGAAACGCGTAATCTCTCCCTTGCACGCCAATGCATCTGGCATTCCAGGAGCCTGCAATAACGCTTTATCTATATGAATGCTGGCCTCAGTGAATAAACCAATCTTGTATAAAATATAGGCCAAAGATATTCTAGCAATGATATTATTTTCATCAGCTGCGATGGCTTCCCGATAAAATTCCTCAGCCATTTCTAGCTTTTGCTTCTTAGCATAACAAGTTCCTATTTGATATAACGTCGACGTATTGCCTGAGTCCTTGTCATTAGCAGAAAGGAATAGTTCGAGTGCTAAATCAACGTTATTGGCATTCAGCATCAGAGAACCTTTAATACTTAGTGCTTCAGGATGTAGGGATTCGAGCGTTAATGCTTTTTCGCACCAAGAAAGTGCTAATGTGTCGTTATTAAGAAAAGAATATATAGCAGCACAACGACAATAAATAGACACTGATCCAACAAACTCAGCTAATTTTAGATACTCTGATAGTGCTTCTTGATATTTTTCTTTTACAAGATAATCTTCTGCAAGTGATATTTTGTTATTTACGCTTTTTATTACTTGATCAGGATCGATTTTTATTCTATTAAAGTGTCCAGACTTAATATCGGGTGTTTTTTTTGTGAACGACGAGATGACATGGTTCTTTAATATTGAAATAATGCGATCTTTTGTAAGAAAACCTCTTTCATTTCTAGCTATTAAAATGATATACAACAGTTCACTAAAAGCTTGCCCTGAATCTAAGAGCAATCCTTTTTGAATTCCCCAATCCATAATCCAGTATTTAATAGTCTCCTCAATGTGATCTATTGAGATAGACTCGATATTCCAGTTGTCTTTCATGATGTGCAAATCGTCTGGACTGAAATTATGCTTCTGCATGATTTTAATGAAATCACACTGTTTGATTATTTTGTCTACTTCAGTGGCATCCGATGATTGGAAATTCTTGTACTGTTTTAAATACGTAATGAATGTTGAAAGCTTTTTATCAATATCAAGCCCTATTAAGGTTGTGTAGGGTTTTAAATAATTTTTCGCTATTTTATGTGTGATTGTTGAATATTTGACTTGAAAATACTTAGTGTGAGAGGAAAACAATAGTGTAAAATCATCATCAGTCTCAATCCCAGTGGAGAGAAATTCACTATTATCTATATTTTTCCTTGTAAAATATAGGGTACAGAAACCTTGATACGTATCCCCAATGGAAGAGAATGCCCCTCCAGACTTTTTTTTACTAAAATAGCTATCATGAGTCATAAGAATAAAACCAAAAATATTGCTGTATCATCATCTTATATAATAGACAATCAATGGACATAAACGATTTAGTGCTAATGCGCTAATCCGGTAAATTCAGATAAAAGATAAGCTGAGCTCAGTCAAAAATCAAACTCAGCGTATCTATTAAGTCAGTAGTCATTCACATCTATTAGAGGTTTAATGTCCAACCGATTAACGACTTTTAGCTATTGAAGATATAGAGCCACAATCATTTGGTTTATCAAATGAAGAACTACCAGCCACATAGTCATTTACTAGCTTTCCAATTTTCGCTACTGTAGCCTTGTCCGTTGAGATAAAACCCAAAGGCATAGTTACCGGCAAAGTTTCTGGTTGAGCGAAATGATAAATAACAACAGTTATTTCATCTTCAAGATGAAGGATCTCAACATTGCCATCCAAGAAACCTTCAGCGAGCCCTTTAGCATCTTTGTGGAATTGCCCAAGTTCATGCATCCATTGTTTGGCTACTCTGGAATCCCTGTCATCGGATACTGGTACATACAACACAGGCTTGTAAAGCCGCTTCTCTTTAGTGCTCGACCTATGAATGAAGTTGCTTAAGCTAGTAGTAAAGCGGTCACTCTTTGCCCAGTATGCATCTGACGGTGCAATCCAGGTAAACCAACTGTTGCCTGTATCAGCTTTGCTTTTGATACGCTTATTGATCACCGGAGTCAGAGCCTTCTGTAGCTTCTCCCAATTGCTTTTTGAGTATATCGGGCCAAGGAAAGTCGTTCTGCCGGAAGCTGTATGCTCCTCCAAAGACTGCATATCCTCTACATAGTTCGGATTGATCAGGTTTGTCTTTGAATCAAATAGCTTCAGGGTCTCTTCATCGCTCAGCGAAACCATGGACTTGATGATACTCATGGTATTGTTGAGCGTTGATAACCGAGATAGCTCTATGGCCATTAGTTCATGAACACACTCCGAGCTATTTAGCTCTTCATAATCTTCACGCTCAACAGCCTTGCCATCGTTATCCATCTGAAACTCTGTGGTCAAACGCAACGGCAGCTGTCGCAGTTTATTGACAGAATTCACAGTGTAAACAGAGGGTTGCTCCTTTCCATCCTGAGCCAGCAAGTGGGATAGATAGCCCTTATCCA
The DNA here is from genome assembly GCF_963894935.1 of Xenorhabdus sp. PB61.4. Classification (NCBI taxonomy): domain Bacteria; kingdom Pseudomonadati; phylum Pseudomonadota; class Gammaproteobacteria; order Enterobacterales; family Morganellaceae; genus Xenorhabdus; species Xenorhabdus sp. PB61.4. Next base: position 1,553 of record NZ_CAWQJR010000186.1, on the reverse strand, counting down.
GAATCTGGTTAAATTGGTGCTGAAAGTGCTTCTCTACCAACCTTTCGCTTTGAGAAGCGTTGCTATCATCAATCTTGAGAGATATGCCGGCTTTCCACTTGTCTTGGACATTCTGGTTACTGAAGCAACTAAAAGTGGCCAGATCAAATGACAAGGTAGCTCCACTATCTTGTACCGTAGAAAGCTGTGGGATTTCCCCAATTTCAGAGAAATAACCATTTGATTTGTCAGTCAAGGTCAGACGGCTATCCTGTGACAGTGTCAGTTCACCACGCTGAACCAGATCTGAAATCGCTTCCTCTGTCTCACGGCGGCTAAGGCCAAAATAGGTCGAAATTTGTGCCTTGCTCATTGGTGCGACATGAACAAGCCTCAGCACAAACTCTCTGATAAATGGCAGCCCTTTCTGAGATACGTATGAAAACTGAATGTTAAACCTCTGCGCGGGTAGCAGGAAGTCAACCTCGTGATAAGTTACTTTGTTATCAGACATAATTCTGTGTCCCACCCTGCTTAGCTGAGATGAATGTGTATCCGGCTTCCTGACCACGCTCAGTCATATAGCGAACAACGGAGCCTAATGGCAGCTCTCTGTTGTTTCCTTTCCAAATATCCGCATTGCCAACAATTAATAAACGATCCATTGCACGAGACATCGCAACGTTGATCCGATTAGGTGCTCGTAAGAACCCAGGGCTATGCCACTTATCCGAACGCGTCAAGGACAAAATGATGATCCTGTTTTCCTTACCTTGATAGCTATCTACCGTGTCAATTTTGACAATATCCTTGAAGCCGTCACTCCAGATTTCCTGATTGAATTTCTGGCGCAGTAACCGCTTTTGCTCTGCATACATACAAATCACACCGATAGCAGCTTCATCTTTGCTGGTGAGCTTCGAGAGCTCCGCTACGAAATCAGCATTCTCTGACACCTGTTTGAGCACTGAAATAATCTGATCAGCTTCGCAGCGGTTGTAGATACTTGTCCCACGATCTTCCAAGTGGTGCGCCCGTTGGCCCAAGTTAGAGGTATCCAGCCAGGTCACCATGCTGCGCAAAGCTCTAGGTGTATTCTGATAGACATCTGGAATTACTCGCTCGCCATTTCTAAGCTTACCTTCATAGAAGGTTTTCGATACCAGATCACCGATAGGTGGGGCCATACGATACTGCGTCAGCAGTGCTGCGCTAGCTTGCTCACCATAGGTAGAGTTGAATGCGCGTGCAAAGTCACTTCGTAACACTTCATCGATCTCAGTGCGCGAACTGTTAATACCCAACTTCCTTGCCAAAGCAGCCTTATGCGCATCGGAGTACAATGGAGGAAGTTGCAGGTGATCTCCCACTAACAAGACACGTCTAGCTGACTGCATTGCGATGGCTAATTCACTCGCAATTGAGCGTGCAGCCTCGTCGATGATCACCCAATCGTAAATGTTGGTCATGCTCCCAATGATTAGATATTGTGATAGAATCCCTGCTTTTTCTTATGGGTGAGATATGGCGAAAGTTGATGTGGTTTGTCGTTACTGTCATAAAACAGACGAGGT
>NZ_CAWQJR010000185.1:0-29777 GCF_963894935.1 Xenorhabdus sp. PB61.4 | reverse complement strand
ATATCACTCTGTATAAAAAGACTAACATACTGTTTATATTATAAATAAAAATAAAAAGGCTGCTTAAAAGCAGCCTTTTTCTATAAAAATAGCTTATTTTGGGGCTATTTTCCTGCCAATAACCCTTTTACTGCATCTCCGATGTCAGCAAGGCTACGGACAGTTGTCACGCCTGCGGCTTCCAGCACTGCGAATTTCTCATCCGCAGTACCTTTACCACCCGCGATAATCGCACCAGCATGCCCCATGCGCTTACCTTTAGGTGCTGTCACACCCGCGATGTAAGCAACGACAGGTTTCGTTACATGCTCTTTGATGTACGCAGCAGCTTCTTCTTCTGCTGTTCCACCAATCTCGCCGATCATGACGATAGCTTCAGTTTGTGGATCCTGCTGGAACAGTTTCAGGATATCGATGAAGTTTGAACCCGGAATTGGGTCACCACCGATACCAACACAGGTGGATTGACCTAATCCTGCATCAGTTGTCTGTTTCACCGCTTCATATGTCAAAGTACCTGAACGGGATACAATACCCACTTTACCTGCTTTATGAATATGACCAGGCATAATGCCGATCTTACATTCACCCGGAGTAATCACACCTGGGCAGTTAGGGCCGATCATGCGAACACCGGCTTCATCCAGTTTTACCTTAACAGTCAGCATATCCAGAGTTGGAATGCCTTCGGTAATGGTAATAATCAGTTTAATGCCAGCTTCAATAGCTTCCAGAATGGAGTCTTTACAAAATGGTGCCGGTACATAAATAACAGAGGCTGTTGCACCTGTTGCTTCAACCGCTTCACGAACGGTATTAAACACAGGCAGGCCAAGGTGTTCAGTGCCACCTTTACCCGGTGTGACACCACCAACCATCTGAGTACCGTAAGCAATCGCCTGTTCTGAGTGGAAAGTACCCTGACTACCAGTAAAACCCTGACAAATCACTTTGGTGTTCTTATCGATTAAAATAGACATTATTTATTCCCCGCTGCTGCGACTGCCTGTTTAGCTGCGTCTGTCAAACTGGTTGCTGCTATAATGTTCAAGCCACTGTCAGCCAGTTTTTTCGCACCCAGTTCAGCATTGTTTCCTTCCAGACGAACAACTACCGGTACGTGAACACCCACTTCTTCCACTGCACCAATAATACCGTCGGCAATCAGGTCACAACGGACGATCCCACCAAAGATGTTTACCAAGACAGCTTTCACATTTTCATCTGACAGGATGATTTTAAATGCCTCAGTAACACGTTCTTTTGTTGCACCACCACCAACATCAAGGAAGTTAGCAGGTGCGCCACCGTGCAGTTTGACAATGTCCATCGTTCCCATTGCCAGACCAGCACCATTTACCATACAGCCAATGTTGCCATCCAATGCAACATAATTCAGTTCCCATTGTGCAGCCTGAGCTTCACGTGGATCTTCCTGTGAAGGATCGTGCATTTCACGCAGTTCGGCCTGACGGAACATCGCGTTACCATCTGCGCCCAACTTTCCATCCAAACAGATAAGATCACCTTCAGTTGTAATAACCAACGGGTTAATTTCAACCAGAGCCAGATCACGCTCAAGGAAAAGGTTTGCCAATCCCATGAAAATCTTGGTGAATTGGCCGACTTGTTTACCAGTCAAACCTAACTTGAACGCCAGTTCACGGCCTTGATAGGGCATAGGGCCAGCCAGTGGGTCGATGATTGCTTTATGAATCAGTTCGGGCGTTTCTTCCGCCACTTTTTCTATTTCGACGCCACCTTCGGTAGAGGCCATGAACACTACACGACGTGTACCACGGTCAACAACAGCCCCGAGATACAGCTCCTTAGCAATATCAGTCGCTCCTTCCACCAGAATCTGATGAACAGGTTGACCCTGTGCGTCAGTCTGATAAGTTACCAGCCGTTTACCCAGCCATTGTTCAGCAAAAGCACGAATATCTTCCTTGCTATTGACGACTTTCACACCACCAGCCTTACCGCGACCGCCTGCATGAACCTGACATTTAACGACCCAAGGACCTGAACCAATCTTGGATGCTGCTTCTTCTGCTTCGCGCGGCGTTGTGCAGGCATAACCAGCTGGTGCTGGTAAACCATACCGTGCAAAAAGTTGTTTTGCCTGATACTCGTGTAAATTCATGATGTTCTATCCATAATTTAATCTAAGAAAGGTAATTAACCTTCTATACCTGCGTACTACAAGCTACAGCCTTATTTACTGCATTTCGAAATTCACAGGGTATATTTTGTTGCTCGGATATGGCCAGCCCGAAAGCTGGCCGCATGGTTTGTTACATCAACACTTTTTACATCAACATCGTTGTACTTCAGACTGGGCAGAATTTAACACCCTCCGCCCTGATGGTGATGCTATACATCCAGCAACAAACGTGTTGGATCTTCCAGCATTTCCTTGATGGTCACCAGGAAGCCTACAGACTCACGTCCGTCAATCAGACGATGGTCATAAGACAGTGCCAGATACATCATCGGAAGGATCTCAACCTGACCATTTACTGCCATTGGGCGATCTTTAATGGCATGCATACCCAGAATCGCACTTTGTGGTGGGTTAATGATCGGAGTGGACATCAGAGAGCCGAAAACACCACCATTAGTAATGGTGAAATTACCGCCGGTGAGTTCATCAACAGTCAATTTACCGTCACGGCCTTTAATAGCCAGCTCTTTGATGGTTTTTTCGAGATCAGCCATGCTCAGGGCATCTGCATCACGTAATACTGGTGTTACCAGACCACGTGGAGTCGATACCGCAATGCTGATATCAAAATAGTTGTGGTAAACCACGTCAGTGCCATCAATTGAAGCATTAACTTCTGGATAACGTTTCAGTGCTTCAACAACAGCTTTCACATAGAAGGACATGAAGCCCAGACGAACGCCATGACGTTTTTCAAACGCATCGCCGTATTGCTTACGCAGTTCCTGAATTGGTTTCATGTTGACTTCATTGAAAGTCGTCAACATTGCCGTATTGTTCTTCGCTTCAAGCAGACGCTCTGCAACACGCTTACGTAAACGTGTCATTGGTACGCGTTTTTCACTGCGGTGAGGCAGTTCAGATTGCTGAGCGGCTGGTGCAGAAGCAGCAGGTTTAGCACTCTCTTTTTTATTCGCAGCGATATGTTTTTCTACATCTTCACGCACAATGCGACCACCTACACCACTGCCTTTAATTGCAGCAGGATCTAAATCGTGCTCTGCAATCAGACGGCGAACTGCCGGGCTAAGCGCATCGTTACTCTCATCTTCCAAAGAGGCAGTCTGGCGCTGTGCCGGAGTTGCTTCAGTGGTTTCCTTCACAGCAGCAGGCATGCCAGCACTGTTACTCAGGCTAATACGGCCAAGCAATTGCTTAGACAATACAGTCGCGCCTTCTTCTTCCAAAATAGCTTCCAGAACACCCGCTTCACTTGCTGGTACTTCTAAAATCACTTTGTCAGTTTCAATTTCAACCAGGATGTCATCACGCTCTACAGCATCACCCGGTTTTTTGTGCCATGTTGCAACAGTCGCATCCGCAACAGATTCAGGAAGGTCTGGAACCAGAATTTCTACGCTACTCATTTTCTATCCTTAATTTATTCAACGTTCAGTGCGTCATTAACCAGAGCTTGCTGTTGCTTCTGGTGAACGGACGTATAGCCCACAGCCGGGGAAGCAGAAGCCGGACGCCCTGCATAACGTAAAGAAGCCCCAAATGGGATCGCTTCACGGAAATTATGTTGACTGCAATACCAAGCCCCTTGGTTCAGGGGTTCTTCCTGACACCAAACGAAATCATGAACATGAGCATACTGCTCAAACAGATTCTGCAAATCTTGACGAGGGAATGGATATAGCTGCTCAATACGAACAATAGCAACATCACTCTGTTCATTCTTACGACGCTGCTCCAGCAGATCGTAATAAACTTTACCGGAGCAAAGTACAACGCGTTTCACACCTTTCGGATCTAAAGCGTCAACTTCGCCAATCACTGTCTCAAACTTACCGTCAGCCAGTTCATCCAGACTGGATACTGCCAATGGATGGCGCAGCAGTGACTTAGGTGACATAACGATCAGAGGACGACGCATACCACGCAGAGCCTGACGGCGCAGCATGTGATAAACCTGGGCCGGAGTTGATGGCACACAGACCTGCATGTTCTGTTCTGCACATAATTGCAGATAACGTTCCAGACGTGCTGATGAGTGCTCTGGGCCTTGCCCTTCATATCCATGCGGCAGCAACATAACCAGACCACACATACGGCCCCATTTCTGCTCGCCAGAGCTGATGAACTGGTCAATAACGACCTGTGCTACGTTAGCAAAATCACCAAACTGAGCTTCCCAGATGGTCAGCGTGCGTGGCTCAGTTGTTGCATAACCGTATTCAAACGCCAGTACTGCTTCTTCAGACAGCACGGAATCCCATACGTTGAATTCACCCTGACCATTGTGAACATTTGCCAGAGGCACATAAACAGAGGCATCAGTCTGATTATGGATAACCGCATGACGGTGGAAGAATGTACCACGACCCGCATCTTCACCGGACAGACGTACCGGAACACCTTCATCAACCAGAGTTGCATACGCCAGTGTTTCTGCCGCGCCCCAGTCAAATAATTTGTTTCCATTAGCCATTTCTGCACGGTCAGCGTAGATTTTTGCAACGCGGGAATGCATTGCGACCTCAGCCGGAATGGAGCTGATACGTTTGCCAAGATCTTGCAAGCGTTTCATATCCACCTGATGTGGATACTCTGCATCCCATTCATGGTTCAGATAAGGTTCCCATGTAAAGGAATGAAGACCCATTGGACGCCATTCGTCCACGACACAATCACCGTGATCTAATGCGTCACGATATAAGTTGGCCATTTCAGTGACATCATTAGGTGACAGTAGATTTTCTGCGATAAGTTTATCCGCATAGATCTTGCGTGGTGTTGGGTGTTTCTTGATTTTCTGATACATCAAAGGCTGAGTTGCGCTTGGCTCATCAGCTTCGTTATGCCCGTGACGACGGTAACAAACCAAATCAATCATCACGTCACGTTTAAAGGTATTACGGAAATCCAGAGCCAGACGGGTGACGAAAGTCACGGCTTCCGGATCATCTGCATTAACGTGGAAGATTGGTGCCTGAACCATCTTCGCAATATCAGTACAATATTCTGTTGAACGGGTATCTTTAGGATTAGAGGTTGTGAAACCAATCTGGTTGTTAACCACAATTCGAATTGTACCACCAACTTCGTAGCCGCGCGCCTGAGACATGTTCAGTGTTTCCTGAACAATCCCCTGCCCTGTTACTGCTGAGTCACCATGGATGGTCACTGGCAGAACCATGTTACTGCGGCCTTCATTGAGGCGGTCACGGCGAGCACGGACAGAACCAATAACAACAGGGCTGACAATTTCAAGGTGCGATGGGTTAAATGCCAGCGCCAGATGCACTGGTCCACCATCAGTTTCGAAATCAGACGAAAAACCCTGATGGTATTTCACGTCACCCGTGCCAAGATGTTCTTTATGCTTACCAGCAAACTCGTCAAACAGATCCGCTGGTTTTTTACCGAATAAGTTGACCAGAACGTTGAGGCGCCCACGGTGAGCCATTCCCAGTACAACTTCACGAGTATCTTGTTTACCTGCGTGACGGATAAGTTCTTTTAGCATTGGAATCAGCGCATCACCGCCTTCAAGGGAGAAACGTTTCGCCCCCGGAAACTTAGCACCTAAATAGCGTTCCAAACCTTCTGCTGCCATCAGCTCTGCCAGAAAACGACGTTTTTCTTCCGTATTGAACTGTGAACCCACCGCCACAGATTCCAGACGCTGTTGGAGCCAGCGCTTTTCTTCTGTATTGGTGATATGCATATATTCCGCACCAATAGAACCACAATAAATGCGCTTCAGGGCGTCATATAAATCAGCCAGTTTCATCGTCTCTTTGCCGATAGCAAATGAGCCTACGTTAAACGTTTCTTCAAAATCTGCTTTGGTTAAATTATGGAAAGCAGGATCGAGATCTGGTACAGGTTCCTGTTTCCATAATCCCAATGGATCAAGGTTCGCATTTTGATGACCGCGGAAGCGGAATGCGTTGATTAGCTGCAAAACCTTAACTTGTTTTGCATCCATTGCTGGATCGCTGACTGAAGTGTGGTAACGAGTGGCATCCTTTGCCAGACGACGGAAGTAATCACGTGTCTGTGAGTGAAGTTGTTCCCCGTGAAGTCCTTCATCCGGTAATTGTTGGAATATTTCTCTCCAACCTGCATCAACAGAATTAGGATCGGTTATATAGTCTTCATAGATTTGCTCTATGTAAGACTGGTTTGCACCAGCCAGAAAGCTTGAATCCAGCCAGTCCTTCATTGCACCGTTCTGCATTGTGATCCCTTAAGCTTCAAAAGCTTTAGTTTTCGCCGTGGTTAACAAATTCCGCTTTATTAAGCGGTGTTGATAAAAGGTTCATTTGGACGTGCTTAATGCATGTTCTTTATTTGGGTTATCCTACCCTTCAAGGAACCTTTAAAAACTGAAGTCAGTTTTTAAAGGTTCCTTATTTTACTGAAACATGCGCCGTCATTAGCAGCAGGCAATTTATCATCTTTCATTCTTTATGCCCTCCACCAGATTGATATTTATTTCAAAAATGTGGAGGGCAACCTTATATGCATTATTTGCACACAATTTATGTGTTATTTATGCACTATATCTTTTGTCTTTCAAGCCACTTCTTTGTTAACCACGATGCAACCTGAAATCCATTAGATATATATCGACCTATCAGTAATATTTAATTAAGCACTGTGTCTTAACAACATAGACTTAATATGACCAATCGCTTTTGTTGGATTCAGACCTTTAGGACATACATTGACGCAGTTCATAATTCCATGACAACGGAACACACTGAATGCATCATTCAGACCATCAAGTCGGGATGAAGTTTCAGTATCCCGGCTATCAATCAGGAAACGATATGCCGCTAACAGACCCGCTGGCCCAATAAATTTATCCGGATTCCACCAGAATGACGGACAAGACGTCGAACAACAGGCACACAGGATACATTCATAAAGGCCATCCAGTTTTTCACGCTGCTCTGGTGATTGCAGGTGTTCACGCGCAGGAGGGTTTTTACCGTCATTAATTAAATAAGGACGGATTTTCTCATATTGCGCATAAAATTGGCCCATATCAACGACCAAATCACGGACAACCGGCAAACCCGGCAGAGGACGGATAACAATCTTTTTGTTTCCACGGCGCAAGGCTGAAATGGATGTAATACAGGCCAGCCCATTTTTACCGTTCATATTCAAACCGTCAGAACCACATACACCTTCACGGCATGAACGGCGGAATGACAAGGTTGGATCCTGCTCCTTCAACTGAATGAGGGCATCCAGCAGCATCATGTCACGCCCTTCTTCCGCTTCCAGCGTGTAATCCTGCATACGGGGTGCGTTGTCTACATCCGGATTATAACGATAAATTGAGAATTCAAGTTTCATAATCTATTTCTCCGCAACTGGAACATCGGCAACGCAATTAGTAAGAACGCACTTTCGGCGGGAAGGCTTCACGCAGTTTTGGCTGCATGTTAACTTCACGACGGGTCATGCTCTCAGTCTGCGGTAAATACAAGCTGTGGCACAGCCAATTTGCATCGTCACGCTCTGGATAATCGAAACGGCTGTGTGCTCCACGACTTTCTGTACGATAGTTCGCAGCAACAGCAGTCGAATAAGCTGTTTCCATCAGGTTATCCAGCTCCAGACATTCGATACGCTGAGTATTGAATTCTGATGATGTATCATCCAGACGAGCATTGTGCAGACGTTCACGGATGACTTTCAGTTCGTCCAGCCCTCTCGCCATTGCATCCCCTTCACGGAATACAGAGAAGTTGTGCTGCATACAGGCTTGTAATGCTTTACGAATCTCAACCGGATCTTCGCCTGAACGGGTATTATTCCAACGGTTCAGACGTTGCAGTGCTACATCAACATCAGACTCACTGGCATCACGGCTGGTTCCCTGCTCCATCAGACACTCTTTCAGATGCAGACCAGCAGAACGACCAAAGACCACCAAATCAAGCAAGGAGTTACCACCCAGACGGTTTGCACCATGCACGGATACACAGGCAATTTCACCCACGGCAAACAGACCCGGAATGACAACATCTTCGCCTTTTTCATTGATAGTCAGTGCCTGACCGGTAATCTTGGTTGGAATACCACCCATCATATAGTGACAGGTTGGGATCACCGGAATCGGTTCTTTTACAGGATCTACATGAGCAAAGGTACGGGACAGCTCAAGGATACCCGGCAGGCGGGATTCCAGAACATCTTTACCCAGATGGTCCAGTTTCAGTTTCACGTGAGGTCCCCACGGGCCTTCACAACCACGACCTTCACGAATTTCGATCATCATAGATCGAGCAACGACATCACGGCCAGCCAAATCTTTAGCATTTGGTGCGTAACGCTCCATAAAGCGCTCGCCATCTTTGTTCAGCAGATAACCACCTTCACCACGGCAGCCTTCTGTTACCAGCACACCCGCGCCTGCAATGCCTGTCGGGTGGAATTGCCACATTTCCATATCCTGCACCGGAACACCGGCACGCAGAGCCATACCAACACCATCACCTGTATTGATATGCGCATTTGTTGTGGATTGGAAAATACGACCAGCACCACCTGTCGCCAGAATAGTTGCCTTGGCTTTGAAATAGACAACTTCACCTGTTTCGATACAGATTGCTGTACAGCCAACAATGGCACCGTCCTGATTTTTGACTAAATCCAGAGAATACCACTCAGAGAAAATAGTCGTGTGGTTCTTCAGGTTCTGCTGATACAGGGTGTGAAGTAATGCGTGACCGGTACGGTCAGCCGCAGCCGCAGTACGGGCAGCCTGCTCACCACCAAAATTTCTGGATTGACCACCAAACGGGCGCTGATAAATGCGGCCATTATCCAGACGTGAGAATGGTAGCCCCATGTGTTCCAATTCGAGAATGGCTTCAGGACCGGTTTTACACATGTATTCTATGGCATCCTGGTCACCGATATAATCGGAACCTTTTACCGTGTCATACATATGCCATTCCCAGTTATCTTCATGAGTGTTACCCAGAGCAACTGTGATACCACCCTGAGCAGAAACTGTATGGGATCGGGTAGGGAAAACTTTAGAAATCAGGGCACAGGACAGGCCCATTTGTGAAATTTGCAGTGCAGCACGCATACCTGCGCCACCAGCACCAATAACAACAGCGTCAAACTCTCTTACCGGCAGTTTCATTTATACACCCCACACCACAATTGTTCCGTAAATCAAATAAGTCAACAGTGCAACAATAATGACCAGTTGCAATACCAGACGCAGTGCCAGTGGCTTTACATAATCCGTCAGCACCTGCCACATTCCAATCCATGCGTGGACCAAAATGGAAAGCAGAGCCAGTACGGTGAACACTTTTGTGAGAGAGAAGGAGAAAAAACTGCTCCAGACTTCATAGGTGATGTCTGACGTTGTTGCTACAAAACCAACTAAATAAAGAACATATAAAACAATAACGATTGCAGATGCACGTAACAACAGCCAGTCCTGAATCCCCGTGCGCCCCAATGCGGATGCGTTGCTTACCATACTAATACCCCGGCCAGAATAGACAGAATAACTGCGATCACGATTGCCACTTTAGCAGAAGCTTTACCAGCGGCGAGACTCTCTTCCAAGAGACCAAAGTCCATCAAAACATGGCGGATCCCACCACAAATGTGGTAACCCAACGCCGTCAATATCCCCCACAGGATAAATTTGGCGAAAAAGCCAGTCATGATTTCAGATGCATGCTGGAAGCCCTCTTGCGAAGACAGTGACATACCCAACAACCACAGCAGAATGCCGACTGCTATAAAGGTGATGACGCCTGAGATACGGTGCAAGATCGAAGCTATCGCGGAGACAGGTTGATTTATCGTCCGCAGATCGAGGTTGACAGGTCTTTGTTTTTTCACAATTTTGCCCACACAGCTTTTTTTATTTTCCATCCTCCGGCCCTGGGTGGGAATCAGACAGCGTTAAGAGGACACAAAGACACAACATAATTAAATTAACAATCCTTACTGTTTTCAACAAACGTTGTGATTTGATTACGCTGGGTGCTCCTACATCAGGTAATCCGGAGACCTTAACGCAGTATAAGTACTTCACATTGTTATTACAATTCCCACACAATATGATTATTAACATTTAGCTTGAACAGTGAGTAAGATCACGCTTCAAACATTTATCATAAAAACCATTATCCTGTTTGACAAAGATTAAACATTTATCTTACATATATGACGGTGCATAATATTTACCGTCATTTTCCGATGAAAAAGTAAACTTCACGAAAAATGCGGGCTTTGTAAAAGTATCGTTACGACACAAAATGGTAACATTTTATGTTAGAAATACTTTAGATTGATATCCGGAAACTTTTTAACAACCTGAACACTATTGTCGTCCGTAAAATGAGATTTCAGCATTAAATCGATACCCGACAGAAACAAAGGGTATATACAGCCTGATTTTTAATTCTCTCCGGTAGCACAATGCCGTCGGCGCAGTAAGGATTACGCCTATTTAGGTTGTTAGGGGTTATAAGAAATAAGCGCTAAGGAGATGTAAATGGCTGATAAAAAGGCTACGTTGACCATAAATGGTTCAGCTGCTATCGAACTAGACGTACTAACGCCAACCCTAGGCTCTGAAGTAATTGACGTTCGTACCCTCGGCTCAAAAGGCTTCTATACCTACGATCCCGGTTTCACTTCCACTGCATCCTGCGAGTCGAAAATCACCTATATTGATGGCAATGAAGGCATTTTGTTGCACCGTGGTTTTCCCATCGATCAGCTTGCAATGAAATCAACCTATCTGGAAGTTTGTTATATTCTGCTTAATGGCGAACCACCAACTCCTGAGGAGTATGAAAAATTCAAAACAACGGTGACTCGTCATACTATGATTCACGAACAGATTACCCGCCTGTTCCATGGTTTCCGTCGTGATTCTCACCCTATGGCTATACTCTGCGGTGTCACAGGCGCTCTCGCCGCCTTCTACCATGATGCGCTGGATGTTAATAATCCCCGCCACCGAGAAATCACCGCATACCGTCTCATGTCTAAAATGCCAACTGTAGCGGCGATGTGTTACAAATATTCCGTTGGCCAGCCTTTTGTTTATCCGCGTAATGATCTCTCTTACGCCGGTAATTTCCTGTACATGATGTTCTCAACTCCCTGTGAGGAATATAAGGTCAATCCGGTACTGGAACGGGCAATGGATCGCATTTTTATTCTTCATGCAGACCACGAGCAGAATGCTTCAACTTCGACAGTCCGTACAGCAGGTTCTTCTGGTGCTAACCCGTTTGCCTGTATTGCTGCGGGGATTGCATCATTGTGGGGACCAGCACATGGCGGAGCAAATGAAGCTTGCCTGCGTATGCTGGAAGAGATTCAGACTGTTGATCACATTCCTGAGTTTATCGCCCGGGCCAAAGATAAAAACGACGCTTTCCGCCTGATGGGCTTTGGTCATCGCGTCTATAAAAACTATGACCCACGCGCAACTGTAATGCGTGAAACCTGCCATGAAGTACTGGATGAACTTGGTCTGAATGACAGCCTGCTGGAAGTTGCTATGGAGCTGGAACGCATTGCCCTGAATGACCCGTACTTCATTGAGAAGAAACTGTACCCGAATGTCGATTTCTACTCAGGTATTATTTTGAAAGCGATGGGAATTCCGTCATCCATGTTTACAGTGATCTTCGCTATTGCCCGCACTATCGGCTGGATTGCACACTGGAATGAAATGCATGATGAAGGCATGAGGATCGCTCGTCCTCGCCAACTGTATACTGGTCATGCAGAGCGAGATTTTAACAGTCAGTTAAAAAAATAATCTGACCAATTCGCTGGCACACTTCACACTGAAGTGTGCATTTTGCTGTACCTTAATGTCGGCTCTGCCATTACGATTGGCCTCCTGTCTGGCGGTTAAGGTACAGTATTCATTGTGTGGTACCCATTATTTTTCGAATAAAAGGTAGCGCCATGATCCTCCCTAAAAAATTATCCATTGGTGAAACTATCGGTTTTTTCTCCTCTTCATCTCCTGCTACTGCTTTTGCACCGACTCGTTTTGCCAGAAGTGTCCGTTATTTAGAAAGTAAAGGTTATAAAACAAAAGCGGGAATACTCACCGGTAAAAGCGACTTTTATCGTTCAGGAACCATCATGCAACGAGTGGAAGAGTTTAATGCCCTGCTTCGTGACCCGGAAGTAAGGTGTGTTATGTCTACTATAGGAGGTGACAATTCAAACTCAATGCTGCCATATATTGATTATGATGCCATCAGAGAAGATCCTAAAATTATTATTGGTTATTCTGACATAACAGCACTTTTACTTGGAATATATCAGAAAACCAATGTAGTGACTTTTTATGGCCCTGCATTAGTTGCTTCATTTGGTGAATTTCCACCTTTAGTTGATGAGACATTCAATAATTTTTCTCAAATAGTCAATAATAATCACTCTCTTCCTTTTATATATAAACAGCCTGAACATTGGGCTGATGAATATATCGAATGGGAAACTCAGATAACCCCTAAAAACACATATCCTAATAATTGGATTTTTGATGGAAAAGGAACGTTCCGAGGCAGATTAATTGGTGGTAATTTAAATACTCTTTGTGGGATTTGGGGAAGTGAATATATGCCTGAAATTAAAACAGGTGATATTTTACTTATTGAAGACTGTTTCAAAGGAATAGAGCTGGTTGAACGCGCTTTCTCCCATCTGCTGTTATGTGGGGTCTTTGATAAAGTTTCAGCAATTATTCTTGGAAAACACGAACAATTTGATGATAAAGGAACAGGAAGAAACTCTCTGGATGTGCTGAAAGAAGTTCTGAATGGGAAAGAAGTTCCTGTTCTGGCTGATTTCGATTGTTGCCATACACACCCAATGTTTACCATGCCACTTGGCGTTGACGTTGTTGTCGATTTTGATTCAGAGTCTGTTTATCTGACTGAACCATATTGTGTAAATTAACTATTTTTAAATAATTCAGAGTACAAATTAATTGTTAATCTCTATCTGTCTTCCTTTCTGAACCCGCCATATACTCCCGTGGCGGTCTTCCCATAATTTTACGGAAAAAAGTCACAAAAGCACTGTCACTGGTAAATCCCAGTTCCTGCGCAACATAAGATAATGTTTTGCCCTGTGCCAATAACTCTATCGCTTTAACCAATCGCCATTGCTGACGCCATTGTTGATAATTCATTCCCGTTTCACGCTTAAATATACGGGTAATGGTTTTTTCACTGGCTCCAATATAGGTTGAAATCACCTGTAGTGAAGGTGGCAATTGCTCAAAGGATAAACTCGTAAAACGGCGATCAGAAGGTAATGGTAATAACGTTGGTTCCCGGTGCGCCTCACTAATTTCATCAAGAAATACTGCCAGTAAATTTGCGTTTTTTCCCTGCTCCCAGTCAGTATCAAACGGAGATATTGCGATACGCTCCAGAACAGCCTGTAGCAACGGAGTGGCTTCCAGTATCGCACACTGCTCCGGCAGACATTGTACTTCAGAAATATCGAGATAAATTGATCGATATCCGATGGAACCTCGCATTTCTGCCCGATGTCGTGTCTTTGGTGGGATCCATGCCACTCGGGTTGGCGGCAAAATCGAGATCTGGCTGGCTAATGTGATTTTGATACAGCCACGCTGAGTAAACAACAATTGCCCCATACCATGTTGATGAAATCCGGAATCATGCTGCCCCATTTCTGCCGCTATACCCGCAACGAGTACATTCAGATTATCCGGATCAAACTGATCACTCTGCCGCAACCATGCCATATCTAGTCCTCAAGTGTGGATGTCCGATTATATAAATATATTGTCTTTATTATCATAAACAGACAATCACTAAAATGTTAGCCTTCTGCTCATAATTCATTCACTTTCATGAAGAAAAATACTATGCAAATCAAACCACCACTTTGGTTAGCCATTGCTCTGATGATGTTTCCTCAGATTGTAGAAACCATCTATAGCCCGGCATTAACCAACATTTCCCGTGGATTTTCCGTCAGCGTGGAACAAGCTTCTCAAACCTTGTCACTCTACTTTTTCGCTTTTGCGATTGGCATAGTCGTATGGGGGCGATTGTGTGATGTTATTGGCAGGCGCCCTACAATTATTGCCGGATTATTACTTTATAGTAGTGCCTGTTTGCTGGCTCTATTAACTGCACATTTCTGGTTACTACTTATTGCCAGAATGTTATCTGCTTTTGGTGCAGCAGTCGGGTCAATCGGAACACAGACTATGATGCGCGATAGTTATCGTGGTGAAGAGCTGGCCCGTGTTTTCTCTATTATGGGCATTGCTCTGGCTGCCAGCCCAGCCATCGGTATGATCAGCGGTTCCACGTTGAATCATTTTGGTAATTATCAGGCGGTATTTGCAGGTCTGGCGATTTTAGCTGTTATCCTCACTGTGTGGTCTGTGGCACGTTTACCTGAAACACGCCCTACCACTATTACCAAAGTCGTTTTATCAGAAACAGCCCGTATGATGCTGAAAGATATTTCAATCTGGCGAAGTGCTTTTCTTATCGCTTTATTTAATATTTGTCTATTTAGCTACTATCAACTGGCACCTTTCCGTTTTGATCAACTCGGAATATCACCAACACTGTTCGGCTACACCGGCCTGATTCTTGCCTTCGGTGTCATGTTAGGCTCTGTATTGAATAAGCTGTTGTTGAAAAAGAAGTGGGAAACCGAAAAACTCACTTTTCTTGCGGCATGTCTTACCCTGTTCAGTGGAATTTTTGTTTATCTACTCGAAAATAGCTGGCTGTTTATTTTTCCCATGCTGGGAATAGTTATCGCCTACGGCGTCGCTATTCCAAACCTTCTCGCATCTGCGTTAACTCACTATACAGACAGATTGGGCACAGCAGGCGCTTTATTGGGGTTATTTTACTACATGCTATTGGCGGGAGGTTTGACAATTGCCGGTTGGAGTCAGGCTTTGGGTAATACTCTGGCTTATTGTGGATTAGCCACTGTGCTTTTATCCCTGCCAGGTATTATACCAAGCAGGGAGAGTAAATTTTGAAGTTAATAGCACCAAGAGAGATATTCCAACAGCTGCTATATATGAAAAATTTTTCCATTACCTGTCGGAAATTCTACAGTTAAGCTCAATTTTCCTCCCATAGCTTCAACGTAGCGTTTCAGGGTGACTAACTTTATATCATTACCCCGTTGTTCTATTTGAGTAATAGCTGGCTGGCTGATACCTAAACTATCAGCCAGCTTTTGTTGAGAAATATTTAACTCTTCTCTTAATAGCTGTAAGCCGGTTTCTAAAATCTGCTCATCAGCCATTTGTTTTATATCTTTACGATCTTCTACTGAAAATTCCTGAATCTTTTCTTTGAGAGTTTTCACTTTTTGTCCTCCAAATTCGCCAAATGCGCCTCATATTCAGCATCAGCAATTGGGATCATTTCTTTATAAAAACGCTTATCATTTAAAGCCTTATCACCCGCACATAAGATAATCGCCTGTCTTAGCGGATCAAATGCAAAAAGCGCTCTGAATGGCCTTCCTTTACATTGAATCCTTAGTTCTTTCATATTATTGAATTTTGAACCATATAAAGAATCAACTGCAGGACGGCCCAGTTGAGGACCAAAGACTTCTAACACACTCAGGTCTGCTAATATCTTCTTCTGTATACTGATATCTTGTTCATCAAGCCACTCTTCAAAGCGAGGAGTCAAAATTACAATCCACACGATAACCTCATAAGCCATAACTTATAATAGCATTATATAAGCTATAACTTATATATCAATTGTGTTTCATTGTAGTACATCAAGAGTACATCAAGCCGGATTAGGAATATCAACAAAAGTGACATCCAGCCCATGATGATTAGCCAGCCATTCACCGAGCGTTTTAATGCCATAGCGCTCAGTTGCATGGTGCCCTGCTGAGTAAAAATGCATCCCCATTTCACGGGCAACATGGATAGTCTTCTCTGATACTTCACCCGTCACAAAAGCATCAACACCAAATTCAGCAGCCTGCTCAATAAAACTCTGCCCTCCCCCGGTACACCATGCAATGGTCCGGATCTCTTCCCGTGCATTATCGCCGCAATGCAGCACTTTACGTTCCAGTCTTTGCTCAAGACGTTCAGTTAATTCTGTCGCGGTAATCGGTTGATCAAATACGCCATGAGGTAATAAAGCGTCAATGTTTCCTATGATCTTCACTCCCATCTGGCGGGCCAGCTGAACATTATTGCCCAGAGTGGGATGTGCATCCAGCGGAAGATGGTAGCCATACAAGTTGATATCGTTACAGAGTAAAGTCTGCAAACGGCGGCGTTTCATGCCACGGATGACAGGTGATTCATTTTTCCAGAAGTACCCATGATGTACGATGATAGCATCCGCCTCCAGACGAACAGCTTCATCCAGCAAAGCCTGACAGGCCGTCACTCCCGTTATAACACGCTGAATATGGGGGCGTCCTTCTACCTGTAATCCATTAGGGGCATAATCCTGAAACTCCCGAACATTCAATTCCGTATTAATTACATGTTCTAATTCAACATTATTCATTACACACTCCCCATTATTTAGCATTTTCACAATAGAATCCGCACCAATTTACTTGCCTATAGTGATATTGTCTGTTAGTAGTAATAACACATCTGCAGCAATAAGCGATAAAAGTAAAACACCCTGCCAGCTAAAGCAGGCAGGGTGCAAGAATACTATATCCGGAAAACGATATCAGGCAGAAAAACGAAGAGCAGGACTCTGCCAAGTAGGGAAATTTAGGGGTTTAGCGTATCTGAAGCAACTTCTGTGCGTTCCAGCCAAACTGGTTTATCACTGGTTTTTACCCATACTTTATGTAAGTAGCTGTAGAAACGGGCACGCTCACGACTAAACAGCATAAAAGGAAGTGCAATAACGCCTAATGCGACGGCACCAATGCGCCGCAAGAGAACCTGATGCCGGGAATATTCACGATACATAGAGACCTCCTCAAATGGGCAATAACTCAATAACTGTAAGACCTGACAAATTTTACTCGATAAAATGAAAATTTACTACTGATCCGACCACTTTTTTACTGCTTAAAATCACTGTTTTTTTATCTTAGCGTAATTTTATTACAAATAAACGATCTAAACAGAAACAAAACCAACATATTAAAAACATAAAATTAACCTGTCAGGTTTTGCTAAACTTACTTTTCACCGAGTCCAATTAATCAGTATTACTTATATTTACTTTGTGCTTTCAGGTTCTCTTTTTATCACTTCTTGATTGGTCATTTTATTCTAATCCGGTTTGTTATTAAGAAGTAACAAGGAGATAAATAGTGAATAACTTACTTATTATTGGCGCTATTCTGGTAGTGTTATTACTTTTCTATCTGGTTTATGCATTATTGAATGCGGAGGATTTCTAGATGGAAACCTCTGCTTTTTTACTTGTCGCTACTTTCTTATTATTACTATTTATATTAAGTAAACCTCTCGGACATTTAATCGCAAATCTCATTGAGAGCGATTTACCTCATCGGCTCACCAATGCCGAAATGATTTTATGGCGTTGTTGTGGCTTAAAAAAACCGGGTGACAATGTTAAAGAAATGAACTGGTGGCAATATTCATTTGCTATTATTGCCTTTAACCTTGCAGGGTTATTATTACTATTTATCCTATTGATAAGCCAAAAATATCTGCCACTCAATCCCCAACATTTTGCTGGTATGAAATGGGATTTAGCTCTCAATACAGCCATCAGCTTTGTCACCAACACGAACTGGCAGGCCTACAGTGGCGAGAATACCCTCAGTTACCTGAGCCAGATGGCTGGGTTAACCGTACAAAATTTCCTGTCTGCTGCAACGGGTATTGCCATCGCTTTTGCACTGATACGGGCATTTTCCCGACAAGGTGTGAAAACACTGGGAAATGCCTGGATTGATATCACCCGCATTACACTCTATCTGTTACTTCCTCTGGCGATCATTATCGCGTTGATCCTTGCCAGTCAGGGAGTGATCCAAAACTTCTCTCCATATATTTCTGTTCACACCCTTGAAGGCCATCAGCAATTACTTCCGATGGGACCTGTCGCCTCTCAAGAAGCCATCAAAATATTAGGAACAAATGGAGGTGGTGTATTTGGCGCTAATTCAGCTCATCCTTTTGAAAATCCTAATACGATCAGTAATTTCGTACAGATGATTTCCATCTTTTTGATCCCCAGTGCGTTGTGTTTCGCCTTTGGTCTGGTTGTTGGAGACAATCGGCAAGGGTACTCCCTGTTATGGGCAATGGGGATTATTTTTGTAATTTCTGTTGCCATCGTGATGGGCGCTGAAACTATGGGTAACCCCCATTTCATGCCATCAGGCATTAACAGCAATATCAATATGGAAGGAAAGGAATCACGCTTTGGTATTCTTGCCTCCTCCCTCTATGGCGTAGTCACCACTTCTGCCTCTTGCGGAGCGGTTAATTCCATGCATGATTCCTTTACAGCACTGGGAGGCATGATACCACTCTGGCTCATGCAAATCGGCGAAGTCGTCTTTGGCGGTGTAGGTGCCGGGATTTATGGCATATTGCTATTTGTCCTGCTGGCTGTCTTTATTGCCGGCCTGATGATTGGCCGTGCTCCCGAGTATCTGGGTAAAAAAATTGATGTTCATGAGATGAAAATGGTCGCTTTGGCGATTCTGGTCACACCTTCCCTTATTTTACTGGGAACCGCGCTGTCAGTTTCATTCGAGGCAGGAAAAAGCGCCGTAACAAACCCAGGGGCACATGGTTTCACCGAAATACTCTATGCTGTGACATCTGCGGCTAATAACAATGGCAGTGCTTTTGCCGGTCTGGCCGCCAACAGCGTATTTTACAATCTGCTTTTAGGCACCATCATGCTCCTCGGCCGATTTGGCATCATTCTGCCTGTACTGTCCATCGCCGGATCGATGAGCAGTAAAAAACGGCAGCCTATCAGCAACGGTACCCTGCCCACTCACACCACATTATTCATTGGCTTATTGATTTTAGTCATCTTATTGATTGGAGCACTCACTTTCATACCCGCACTGGCTCTTGGCCCTATTGCAGAGCATTTACAGCTTTGGCAACTATCACAATAAGTGAAGTTGTGAAATAAATTGTGAGATAAGTGATGAGAAATAAAAAGCAGGCATTATTTGAATCCGGACTAGTTCGTCAGGCAATTATCGATTCAGTAAAAAAATGTCATCCTGCCGTCCAATGGCATAATCCGGTTATGTTTGTCGTTTACCTCGGTAGCTGTCTGGCCACTTTATTATGGCTCAGTATCCTGACCGGCCAAACGACGGGTGATGCCCTCTTTACCGGCTCCATTGCTTTATGGTTATGGTTCACTGTATTGTTTGCCAATTTTGCAGAAGCGCTGGCAGAAGGACGCAGTCAGGCTCAGGCCTCCAGTCTGAAAGGTGTCAAAAAAACAACATGGGCAATCAGACTTTCATCCCCCAGCCGCGATGCGGCAAAAGAAAAAGTCACTTCCGATTGTTTACGCAAAGGCGATATTGTCCTGATAGAAGCGGGTGAAATTATCCCCTGCGATGGCGAAGTCCTTGAAGGTGGTGCATCAGTTAATGAAAGCGCCATTACCGGCGAGTCAGCACCAGTGATACGGGAATCCGGCGGTGATTTTTCTTCCGTGACAGGAGGCACCCAAGTACTGTCAGACTGGTTAATCGTGGAGTGTTCCGTCAATCCGGGAGAAACCTTCCTCGACCGGATGATCTCAATGGTTGAAGGAGCCAAGCGGCGGAAAACCCCGAATGAAATTGCCCTGACCATTTTACTTACCGCGCTCACCATCATTTTCCTGCTGACCTGTGCCAGCTTACTCCCCTTTTCCCTATTCAGTGTTGAAGCCAACCACACTGGTGCACCTATCACAGTTACCGTTCTGATTGCACTTTTAGTGTGTTTAATTCCCACCACTATTGGTGGGCTGCTTTCTGCCATTGGTGTGGCAGGAATGAGCCGCATGCTGGAAGCCAATGTCATTGCCACCAGCGGACGTGCCATTGAAGCCGCAGGTGATGTCGATGTGCTGTTACTGGATAAAACCGGGACAATTACTTTGGGAAATCGTCAGGCCTCTCAGTTTCTGCCCGCTCCCGGCGTTACAGAACGGCAACTGGCTGATGCTGCACAGCTTTCCTCTCTGGCAGATGAAACACCGGAAGGTCGCAGTATCGTCATTCTGGCAAAACAGCGCTTCAATATGCGTGAACGTGATCTGCGTACATTAAATGCTACATTTGTTCCTTTTTCTGCCATGACCCGCATGAGCGGAGTCAACATCAACGATCGCATGATCCGTAAAGGTGCTGTTGATGCCATCCGACGCCATATTGAAGCCAACCGCAGCCAGTTCCCTGAAGCCATTAATCTGTTGGTACAACAGGTTGCAAGCAAAGGGGGAACACCGCTGGTTGTCGCGGAAAATCAGCGGGTTTTGGGTGTCGTTGCCCTGAAAGATATTATTAAGGGCGGTATTAAGGAGCGTTTCAGTGAAATGCGCAGAATGGGGATCAAAACGGTGATGATCACCGGTGATAACCATCTCACAGCCGCAGCCATTGCTGCTGAGGCCGGTGTCGATGATTTTCTGGCAGAAGCGACACCCGAAGCAAAACTGACTTTGATCCGCCAGTATCAATCTGAAGGGCGTCTGGTTGCCATGACCGGCGATGGAACAAACGATGCTCCCGCACTGGCTCAGGCTGATGTGGCCGTTGCCATGAATTCAGGAACTCAGGCTGCAAAAGAGGCCGGTAATATGGTGGATCTGGATTCCAATCCCACGAAATTAATTGAAGTGGTACGTATTGGTAAGCAAATGCTGATGACCAGAGGCTCTTTAACCACATTTAGCATTGCCAATGACATTGCTAAGTATTTCGCCATTATTCCAGCCGCATTCGCTGTCACTTACCCGCAACTTAATGCGCTGAATATCATGCACCTTCATTCACCGCAATCAGCAGTGCTGTCAGCGGTTATTTTCAATGCGCTTATCATTATTTTTTTACTGCCACTCGCTCTGAAAGGTATCAGCTATCGTCCGATGAATGCTCTCTCACTTCTGAGACGTAATTTATGGATATATGGTCTGGGGGGTTTGCTGATGCCTTTTGCGGCGATCAAACTGATCGATATGTTACTCACTGTATTAGGCTTTAAATAGACCATCATTCTCTCAGGATTTGACTATCAGGTAAGGTGAAAAAAATGACTTGGTTACGTTCTTCCATTGTTCTGTTGATATTTCTCACCCTGATCACCGGGATCGCATATCCGCTGCTGATCACTGGCCTGTCCACAACCTTGTTTCACCATCAGGCGACAGGTTCACTCATCGAACAGGATGGTGAGTTGCTCGGTTCAGAATTAATCGGTCAGGAATTTACCAAAGCGAACTATTTTCATGGACGTCCTTCAATGACGGCTGAACAGCCTTATAATGCACAGTCATCCGGGGGAAGTAATCTCGCACCAACTAACCCGCTTTTATTCCAGAAAATACAACAGCGCATTATTAAAATACGCCTATTTAACCACCCGGAAAATCATCCTATTCCTGTCGATTTAGTCACCGCATCCGGTAGTGGCCTTGATCCCCATATTTCACCTGAAGCTGCTGCATTTCAGGCTCATCGTATTGCTACAGCCCGGCACCTGCCGGTAGATTTAATCAATAAGCTGATTGAGGAGAACATCGAATTTCCGCCAATACATTATTTAGGTCAGCCTGTTGTCAACGTACTAAAACTCAATCTGGCGTTAGATAACCAGCGAGCACAAGGCAAATAACGATGACTGAGACAGAACCACAACGTCCTGACCCAGACAATTTGCTGACGCTGGCAAATGAAAAACCACGGGGCAAACTGAAAATTTTCTTCGGGGCCTGTGCCGGAGTAGGAAAAACCTACGCCATGTTACAGGAAGCTCAACGCCTGCTGGCTCAGGGGCTGGATATTATTGTCGGTGTCGTTGAAACCCACGGACGGCAGGAAACCGCGGCACTATTAAAAGGCCTTCCACAGTTGCCGCCAAAATATATCTACTCGGCTCAACGCAGAGTCCCGGTATTTGATATTGATGCAGCTATTGCCCGTCATCCTGCCATCATCCTGATGGATGAATTAGCCTACAGTAATCCGAAGGGTTGTCGGCATCCCAAACGCTGGCAGGATGTGGAAGAACTGCTGGAAGCCGGGATTGATGTCCTGACTACCATTAACGTACAGCATCTGGAAAGCCTGAATGATATTGTCGGTGGTATTACCGGTATCCGGGTGAGAGAAACTATTCCCGATCATATCTTTGATAATGCCGATGATGTTGTTTTAGTGGATCTTCCACCCGATGATCTGCGCCAGCGGCTTCACGAAGGTAAAGTTTATATTCCGGCTCAGGCTGAACGGGCTATTGAACATTTTTTCCGGAAAGGAAACCTGATTGCCCTGCGTGAACTGGCCTTGCGCCGTACCGCAGATCGTGTGGATGATCAGATGCGCGCTTTCCGCGATACACGGGGGAAAGAGCCTGTCTGGCATACGCGGGATAACCTGCTGTTATGTATCGGCGATAATCATGGTAATGAAAAATTGATCCGCAAGGCGGCCCGGCTTGCAGCGAAACTGGACTGTACCTGGCATGCTGTTTATGTTGAAACGCCTAAATTACACCGGTTGCCGGAAATCAAACGTCGAACTATTTTAAAAACATTGATGCTGGCACAGGAACTCGGAGCAGAAACAGCCACACTTTCAGAGCCTCATAAAGAAAAAGCCATCCTTCGCTACGCCAGAGAACACAACCTCGGAAAAATCATCGTCGGGCGCTACCATAGTTTATATTCCACCCTCTTTAGCCATCGATGGCGTTCTGATTTTGTCGGACGTTTAGGTAAACTTGGCCCCGATCTGGACATCATTATTATTGCCCTTGAAGATAAAAAACAGCACTGGATCAAAGAGCCGGCTGAACAACGATTATCCAGTGACAAGTGGATAAACCAGCTTCAGGGATTCATGATCGCCATTATACTGTGTACCTTTATTACCTTATTTTCCCGTACCGTTTTATTCCCTCTCGATAAGGCCAACCTGATCACCCTTTATCTACTGGGCGTTGTTGTTATTGCGTTATTTTACGGGCGCTGGCCCTCAGTATTTTCTGCTTTCATCAATGTTGCCAGTTTCGATATCTTTTTTGTCAAACCCCACCTGTCACTGGCCGTTAATGATATGCAATATCTGCTTACCTTTACGGTCATGCTGATCGTGGGGGTTGTCGTCGGAAATCTGACCGCAGGAATACGTTATCAAGCCAGAATTGCGCGTTATAGGGAGCAGCGGACACGGCATTTATATGAAATCACCCGTGAACTCGGCCGGGCACTGAATGAAGAAGACGTTGCCCGCATCAGTTACCATTTTTTATCCAATAGCTTTCAGGCAAAAACAGGGTTATTACTGCCGGATGGCAATAATCATCTTTATCAGGTGAAAGCCTATAATGGTGGGCAGATGTTAGTTGATGAAGCCATCGCCAAATGGTGTTTTGATAAAAAACAACCTGCGGGAGCAGGAACGGATACTCTGCCGGGCGTGCCTTATCAGTTAATTCCCATCGCTACGCCATCACAAATTTTTGCTGTCCTCGCGATTGAATCATCAAATCCCCGCCAGCTATTGGTGCCTGAGCAACAACGTTTACTACAGATTTTTACCGGAATTATTGCTAACGCGCTGGAGCGCTTACATCTGGCCCGTGGTGCAGAATCCGCCAAACTGGAGAGTGAATGGGAACAATTACGTAATTCATTTATGACTGCGCTGTCACATGATTTGCTGACACCATTGACCCGCCTGTCTGAACAAACAGAAGTACTCAGACAGAATTTGTCCGTTACAAACTCTCAGCACGCTAAACAATTTCAGCATATTCATCAGCAAATCCTTAATATTTCACATCTGGTGAATAACATGCTGGATATCGTGCGTATCCAATCAGGCAGCCTTCAGCCCAATTTTGGCTGTTATTCACTGCAAGAAATCATTGATAACGCTTTACGCTCACTCGATTATGCTTTAAGCCGTTATAAGATAGATCTTTCCATGCCTGCTGATTTGTCCCTACAGTGCGATGCCTCTTTATTAGAGCGTGTCTTTGTCAACCTACTGGAAAATGCCATCAAATATACAGAGAAAGGTTCAGAACTGGGTATCAGGGCAACAATTGAAAAAGAAAAGGTCAATATCGAAGTCTGGGATACCGGCTCAGGATTACCCGGCGGAAAGGAAAAATCCATTTTTGATAAATTCTCACGTATCCCCCGCAAACATCGCAAACCCACGGCCATGAATTCCGGGTTAGGACTAACGATTTGTTATCACATTATTGAAATTCATAATGGAAAAATATGGGCGACAAATAATGAGAAAGGCGGAGCCAGTTTCCATTTTTCCCTTCCCCTTTGTTCCACCAATGATAATCGAGAAAAATGAAATACAGATCTAATTAAATGATAAGGAAATAACCATATGAAGCAGCTAATAACCCTATCGCTATCCACCATTCTGGCATTAATCTCATGGAGTACACATGCAACACCATCAGGGTTATCTAATACACCGGAACAATGTCAGGACCGAGCATACACTATATGTAAAAAACATATCGCTCATCCTAAAAAATACCAATTTTGTCTTGAAGAAATCTATAACACATGCATACGTCAATAATGTTGATTTTAACAAAAAGCCGCCGGTTTTCCTGCGGCTTTTTTTATCAGTATTCAGCGCTAATTAACCCGCAGCAAATACTTGGTTAACAATCTCCTGAGCTTCCTGCTCGATTTTTTCACGGTGTTCTGCACCAAGGAAACTTTCGCAATAAATTTTATAAGCTTCTTCCGTGCCAGAAGGGCGAGCCGCAAACCAGCCATTATCACTCATCACCTTCAGGCCGCCAATGGAAGCTCCATTACCGGAAGCAGTTGTCAGGCGAGCCGTAATTGGATCACCTGCCAGCGTATCAGCTTTTACCATTTCCGGTGACAACTTAGATAACTGTGCTTTCTGCTGATGACTTGCCGGAGCCTGAAGGCGGCTATAACTCGGTGTACCAAAACGGGCCGCCAATTTGTCATAGCGCTGTTGTGGATTTTCACCGGTCACTGCCATCATTTCCGCCGCAAGCAGGCAAAGAATGATACCGTCTTTATCTGTTGACCACGGAGTACCATCAAAACGCAGGAAAGATGCGCCTGCGCTTTCTTCTCCACCAAAGCCCAGCTCACCTTTATATAGCCCGTCAACAAACCATTTAAACCCGACAGGAACTTCCACCAGTTCACGTCCCAGATCAGCCACAACCCGATCAATCATGGCACTGGAAACCAGCGTCTTACCTACGGCCACTTTCTCAGACCATTGCGGGCGATGACGGAACAGGTAATCCACTGCCGTCGCCAGATAATGGTTAGGATTCATCAGGCCGGCTGGGGTAATGATGCCGTGACGGTCATAATCAGGATCATTGGCGAATGCCAAATCGAATTTATCCCGCAACTCCAGCAACCCGGCCATCGCCCAGCTGGATGAACAGTCCATCCGGATCACACCATCACGATCCAGTGTCATAAAGCGGAAAGTCTGATCAATGTTATCATTCACCAGCGTCAGATCGAGATTATAGTACTCACCGATCCGCTGCCAGTAAGCAATACCTGAGCCACCCAAGGGATCAATCCCGATTTTCAGGCCCGCTTTCTGAATCGCAGCCATATCGACAACTTCACCCAGCGCGGTGACATAAGGATCAACTAAATCCTGAGGATGCAGATATTCACTTTTTAATGCCTGTTCGTAAGGCTGGCGTTTAACGCTTTTCAGATTACCGACCAACAATTCATTAGCCCGATTTTCAATAACGGAAGTCAGATCCGTATCCGCCGGGCCACCATTAGGCGGATTATATTTAATACCACCATCTTCCGGAGGATTATGGGAAGGAGTAATCACAATACCATCAGCCAGATTTTTTCCCTGACGGTTATAAGACAAAATAGCATGTGAAATAGCAGGCGTTGGCGTAAAACCATTATTCTCCTGCACGACCACATCAACACCATTCGCTGTCAGTACTTCCAGCACGGAAATAAAAGCAGCTTCAGAAAGTGCATGCGTATCTTTCCCGATATAACACGGGCCAGTAATATCATATTGCTTACGTACTTCTACAATCGCCTGAGAAATTGCCAGAATATGCGCTTCGTTAAAGCTATTACGCCCGGCGCTGCCACGATGGCCGGAAGTGCCAAACTTGACTTTATGAGCCGGATTTTCGGGATTGGGTTGTAAGGTGTAATACTGTGATGTGAGGAGTGCAACATTGATCAAATCATGCTGCTGGGCCAGTTGCCCTGCCCTAGGATGAATCGCCACTTTATTTCTCCTGAAAGGCTGCACCGGACAGTCGCCAGTGCAGTATAAAACAGATATGCTGAACGGTTTAGAAAGTTATTGATTCACAGCAGACTGCTGACTAAACCTAAACGCCGAACTTAAATCGTGCCACACACTTTTTCAATCAAATTTACCGGTAAGCTCATATCCTGCATAACTTGTTCAATCATGCTGCGTTTACGGTCAGTATTGGTGTTGGTGATCACCCAAAAAGGTGTGCCGGGGATATGGCGAGGTTTGGTTTGCTTACCGCTGGCCAGCAGCGTATGTTCATCACCGGCAAAATACGTACGGGTACGGCCATGCATTGCTTCTGTTGTTCTGGCGAAACTTTCGCTGTCCAGACTATACAACGTAGACAACACTAACATGAAACGCTCAACGGATTTTTTCTTTTCAGCATATTCATCGGAAAGCAATAATTCACGTATAACGCGGACAGTATCTCGGGGACGTACAACTGGTATTTTGTTGACGGGTACAGGTTCACTGGCAGGCTGTGTAGTTTGTACTGGCTGCCCGGCGTCCAACTTCAGTATGCGCCGTAAAATATCAGATGCACTTTCACCGATATGCAGGGTTTGGCTTGCAATAAAGCGGTAAAGGTCTTCATCAACTTCTATCGTTTTCATTTCTATCCAGTACTGTTCTTAATGAAAAAATTATCCTCAGATTATAAGATATAATGCAACAAAACAAAACAATTAAACTTTCAATAACTTAAAGTGATTCTTTCTTAAATTGAGAATTTAAAAGAAAGAAACTTTTCCCCTAAAATAAATCAATCAGTTACAGCCGGCATCCCCTCATTTTGTTTGTTTCTGCTGATGTGTCATGATATTAAACTCTACAATATTAAACATTGTATGAACGTCATTAAACTCAGGCAAATTATGAAGTCAAACAATCAATTAAATTATCATTTACACAAACCCGAACATCCGTTGTCTTCCACTCCCATTATCCTTATCCATGGACTTTTTGGTGATTTAAACAACTTAGGAATATTAGGGCGTGATTTACAGCAAAATTATCCGGTGATTCAGATTGATGTACGAAATCACGGTATTTCTCCCCGTATGGAAAATATGGATTATCGTGACATGGCACAAGATGTGCTGGGCCTTCTTGACGAACTCGATATAGCAAAAGCCATCATTATAGGTCATTCCATGGGGGGAAAAATCGCCATGAGCATGACAGCAATTGCCCCGGAGCGCATTGAAAAAATCGCGGTGATTGATATAGCTCCGGTTGCTTATCAGGCAAGGCGTCATGACAGTATTTTTGCGGCACTGCACAAAGTAACGGAAGCGGGTGTACAAACCCGGCAGGCAGCTACAGACATCATGCTTGAGGATATTAAAGAAGATGGCGTGATCCCATTTCTACTAAAATCATTCCGTCAGGGGGAATGGAGATTTAACCTGCCCGTTCTGCAAAAAGAATACGAAAAAATTATCGGCTGGGAAACGATTCCGGCATGGCATAAACCAGCCTTATTTATTCGTGGTGGAAATTCCGATTACATTACGGAAGAATACCGGCAGGATATTATTAATCAATTCCCACAAGCCACCGCCTGGGTTGTCGCGGGAGCCGGTCATTGGGTTCATGCAGAGAAACCTGAAGCAGTACTCCGGGCAATTCATCGGTTTTTAGGCACTGAATAAAAAGAATAGGATATCAGCCTAGCTTAATATATGGGTTGATATCCTTACTAAACCTACCCGATATTATTATAGAATAACAATATATTTAAAATAAAATATCCAATTTATTTATTATATTCCATTAAAACAACATACCTGACATAAAAATAATCATATTAAACCAGATATTTATATATTAAGGTAAACCCCAGAAAAAAAACATCAAATGTTATATCGCTGACAAATTTAATTCTTATAAAACAGCAAAAAATTCCGCTTATTTTTTACCTTAGTTTTGTTTCTTTTATCTTAGTTAAGGACAGAAAGTAATGAATGAAAAAAACGTATATAACGCTATCGCTGATGTTTATGAAAGATTTTCAGATTCTGCTCCCCAGATAGATGTAGAAATCAGGACGGTTTTTGGGCTGGCAGGTGAGATACAGGGAAAATCAGTATTAGATTTAGCCTGTGGCTATGGCCTGTTTAGCCGGCTTTATAAAAGTCGTGGGGCATCAAAAGTTATCGGTGCTGATATCTCAACTAACATGATTGAAATTGCAAGAAACAAGTCCCGGCAATATGGTGATGGTATCGAATTTCATGTCAGAGATGTCTGCAACATGGAATCACTGGGTAAATTTGACATCATTAATGCATCCTGGCTATTTTGTAATGCTATCTCATTCGAAGAACTTGAAATGATGTTCCGCACTGTTGCTAATAATCTGGCACCTTCCGGTAAATTAATTGCTTACACTATTGAGCCTGACTACCGGTTAACAAAAGGTAACTGTACCAATTATCTCTGCAATATTCTTAGCGAAGAGCACTGTAGAGGCGGCCTCCTCTTTAAAGCCGAATTTACCTTTCCATCACGTAATCCTCCTCTTCCTCCAGCACCTTTTACAATGTACAGCTGGAGCCGTGAACAACACGCAGAGGCAAGTAATAAAGCGGGTTTACAGATTGAATGGCATAAACCCATGCTGTCACAAAGTGATATTGATAACCAGCCAGCTGGTTTTTGGGATACTTACCAGAATAACTGCCATGAAGCCGCGTTTGTTTGTAAATTCCTATAATATCAGTCAATCAATCTCTTCACGTATCAACATAGTTTCATCAAAATGACACCTTGAAGGGTGAAGAGTATAAACGGTATTCATCGCGACAAAATACAGTTCAATTTCATCATTGAATACAAAATCTAAAATAGAATATCAGCCCGAATATTAATATGGGTTGATATTCCTTCTAAAATAGATTGTTATCATTAATAGAAACAACAAGCCTTATTTGAGTACTTTCATATTAATCAAAAACAATACAAATGACATAAAAATAATTATATCAAATTTAGTTCTTATACATTAATGTATATTACA
>NZ_CAWQJR010000184.1:0-73607 GCF_963894935.1 Xenorhabdus sp. PB61.4 | reverse complement strand
ATAATTAATTATATGGCTAAGATGCATTTAGTAAATGCCGTAATCACATAAATAAATGTAATTATATTTCAGAGAGCAGCAAGGTATTTTGAAATTTATTTTTTATTCCCAGTTTTAATTTAGCATCATTAAATATCTCATTGATAATACTTCGTTGAATTCGGCTTCCTCCCATGAATTGATAGTTCATAGGTTCTTGCAGAAGTAAGACTACATTTTTATAATTTTCCTGACTATAATTTCTTATCGATTCAAGGATGTTTATTTTTGTATTATAGTAGCCTATCGGGTTACTTTTCTCTGTTTTCTCAATCAAGAAATCTATCATATCGAATCGCTTATTAATGCCAAAGACTAACGCTGCATGGAAATCATTGAAGAAATAAAAACCAAGTTCATCTTTATTATTCCATGACTCGAAAAGTAAATTTGCATGTTTTTGTATATATTGGTCGTCCCTTCCATGCGTGAATTTCATTTTAAATAATAAAGAAGTGGCGTCTAAATCTTCAAGTCCATGCCTGTCATTTTTATGACGAATCTGATGATATATGTCTAATGCCTGATCAATTTCGTTAATTTCCATGAGAAACATCGCATAGTGCCAGAACAGGTGGATCCTCATGCCATAGTTGTTATGCCAAATGTCTTTCCTTTCATCCATCCACTCCTTTCCCTCATGAAATAATTTCTTATCATAAAAATAGTGGCAGATGGCATGAATCGCATAAATATCGAAACTATTTATTTTCAGTGAACTGGCTGCACTGTCATAAGATTCATCATGATACCCGTTTTCATTCAGAATGAAGGCCTTAATACCTTTGAAATAGCTATAAAACTCATCGTTAATCCCCCAGTGTTTGTTAACAAGACTGAGTGTTTCAAGCATGGTTCCGGTCATACCATTGTTGAATTCAATCATATGACATGTATAAAAACTGAATATATCTTTAGGGTTTTTTAGTAAGCATTTATAGAAATAATTTCTGGCCTGATAATAATTTTGATTAATTAAAGAAATTATACCGGAGTTGATTAAATCAGCGCGTTCATCAGATTCTTTTTTACTTATTTTTTCTAGTATCTCGATGAGTGATTTAGCCTGTTTATACTTACTTTTCTCCATTGAGAGAAGTAAGTCAATTATATGTATTTGTAATATTGAAAGAGAGATATCACTTGAGTGGAACCAATTTATATTTGTGAGTTTTTCGTTTCGTTTCATTCCCAGTATGCAATGATAACATTCATGTATGAGTGATAAATCATCAATTGTATTAACAACCTGAGATACATTTGACTTATCATTAATAATCATAGGTAACAACCTCATTTAGAGTTGATTGATATGTTATTTTTATATAAGTTTATATTTAATTATTCTATAGTGAATATATAATAAAAAGGAATGAAATTTAATACGTTCTTTTAAAAGGAACAGTCTATTAGTATAGGGTGTGTATCGAATATTATTATATATTCTCAACCTGCTTCCAGCATTCCGTTATCCAGTCACTTAATATTAATATCCGGTTGAGGACATAGTTATTTTGTACTCTTAAAAGATGAACCGGTAGTGAAGGGAGAGTCCAGTCAGGTAATAATTGGATTAATATTCTGTCTTTAATAGCATTATTGAATAACCACTTTGGTCCTGCATGGATACCTGCTCCATCACATACAGCCTGATAAATTGCTCCTACATTATTAAGGTAAAAACTACCGAATAACTCTACTCGTTCGATTAATTCATTGCGGGATAATTGAAGGTTGGTTGGATGGATATTTTGATGTAGTGAGTAAATAATCGATTTATGTTTCGTTAAATCCTGTGGATACATTGGTGTTCCATACTTTGCCAGATATTTAGGGCTGGCGCATAATACTCCAGAAATATTTCCCAATTTTTTAGCGATCAGGGTTGAGTCAGGTAATTCGCCAATTCGGATCGCGAGATCAATCCCTTCCTGTCGGAGATCCAGGCAACTATCTGAAAGTACTATGTCAAATATAATGTCTGGGTTTTTATGTTGAAATACGGTTAACCATTGTGTGACGTAGTGTTCTCCAAAACTCACCGGAGCAGTAATCTTAATTATTCCAGATAATGCATTACCGCTGATATCACTCAATGTATTATCTATTTCATTAAGCAAAGGTAACATCCGGAAATAAGCTAACTTTCCTGCTTCTGTCAGGCTTAATTTTCTGGTTGAACGATTAATTAATTGAACTTTTAGCTGTTGTTCAAGAGCAGCTAAACGTCGGCTAGCAACAGAGGGATCTAATCGTAAGTCTTTTGCTGCTTTTATCAGGCTTCCTTTTTCGGCAATTCGAAAAAAGAGCTGCCAGAGTGCCAAATCATGATTCATGCTATTCCCACAATTTTCATTTGAACATATAGCAATATTATTATGATGGTACAGAAGTAAAATAAAGCTATTAAAAACTTTTGTGGGGCATAGATTGCAAATGGCGAAGAAGTCATGGCGTCGGTATTGGGTATTGGCAGCTGTTTGTATTGCCGGGCTGATTTTACCTCTTGAATATACGGGACCAGCTGTAGCTTTACCTGCGATTCAATCTGAGTTGAAGGGGAGTGCAATTGCATTATCTTGGGTTATTAATGCATTCGCATTAAGTTTTGGTAGTGCTGTAATGGCAGCAGGAGCGTTAGCTGACCAATATGGACGCAAGAAAATGTTTGTGAGCGGTATAACGGGTTTCACACTATTTTCTCTTCTTGTTACTGTTGCCAATAGCGTTGTTTATCTTGATTTATTACGTGGAATACAAGGTTTTTTCGCAGCACTGACTATGGCGGGGGGGAATGCTGCTTTAGCACAGGAATTTGATGGAAGAGCAAGAACAAAGGCTTTTGGTTTGTTAGGGACAGCTTTTGGTGTGGGTTTAGCCTTTGGGCCGGTGATATCAGGTGTTTTGATAGAAATATTTGGTTGGAGATCTGTATTTTTATTGGGGGCTTGGTTTGGAGGAATTGCACTGGTAATTGGTTGTATCCAAATGCGTGAGTCACGGGATCCTAATGCAGCAAAACTCGATATTAAAGGTGTAATTAGTTTCACTGCATTTTTAGTGTTATTAACATTTGGTATTATGCAAATTCCACAAAGTGGTCTTGGAAGCGTTTCTGTTCTTTTACTATTTGGTGCTTCCGTCATGAAGTTGTGTATTTTTATTATTTGCGAATTAACGCATACTCGCCCAATGCTGGATTTATCTCTTTTTCGTTTTAAAAAGTTTGTTGGAGTACAACTTTTGCCACTGGCAACTGCGGTTTGTTTTATTGTTTTGCTGATTTTGTTTCCAATTCGATTAATTGGTATTGAAGGTTACAGTGCAATTGAAGCTGGCGAAATAATGCTTGCATTGTCAGCACCAATGCTTGTTGTTCCTTTTTTCGCGGCTTTGTTAACGCGCTGGTTTTCATCGCCGGTACTTTCATGTCTGGGTTTATTATGTGCATCAGCAGGGTTAGCATGGTTAGCAAACATACCTATTGGTACACAACCGACAGAGTTAA
Source organism: Xenorhabdus sp. PB61.4 (assembly GCF_963894935.1). Classification (NCBI taxonomy): domain Bacteria; kingdom Pseudomonadati; phylum Pseudomonadota; class Gammaproteobacteria; order Enterobacterales; family Morganellaceae; genus Xenorhabdus; species Xenorhabdus sp. PB61.4. Next base: position 70,060 of record NZ_CAWQJR010000184.1, on the reverse strand, counting down.
TATTGCCATTGATGTTGATAGGTGTTGGTACAGGTTTTCCGTGGGGATTGATGGACGATCTTGCTATTAGGGTAGTGCCTATAGAACGGGCAGGAATGGCAACAGGTATTTTCACAACTATGCGAGCTTGCGGTGAGGCCATATGCGTTGCGGGAGCATTAGCGATGCTCAATTTTTTACTACAAATAAGTTTACAGCAAGTTTCACAACAGCCCACCAAAGTGATTTCTACGGCGGCAAGTAATTTGACAACAGGTAATTTTGGCAATGCCAGCAGCCTGTTTATTCATTTGTCTGATCAGGAGCTCCTGATTATTTATAATGACGCTTTCAATATATTGATATATATATTAGTGGGAATAACAATGTTGGCTTCTATTATTTGTTTTATAACATTAAAAAATGAAAGGGGAGTTGCTGAATATTAGTTAATATGGTTTTTTTGCGTGGAAACCTATTTTGTATGTTATTGATCACGAAGGTGATGTAATTTGATATGGCTTTTCTGGTTAATTAGAATAATTATATTCCATTTCTTTGAAAGTATATTTTTTGCCAGAAAGAGTAATCACGGTCTGTATTATTGCAGTTTATATTTTGTTGTTCTCTGGCGTATTTTAATGAGAACTATGGTAATTATACTATTTCCAGTTGTGGACAGTTTTCTTTGTATATTTGATATCTAGTGCTAACTGAAAATATTTCTTTGCTTGACCTTTAAAATTATCATTATCGATAGGAGCATGGAAAGTATGATAAGAACCGGAAAGCAATATATAGAAAATTTGCGTGATGGACGCACCATTTTTATTAATGGAGAAAAAGTTACAGATCATGTGGATCACCCTGCGTTCAGGAATGCGATTAGATCTGTAGCAAGCCTGTATGATTATAAAATCCAACATGCAGATACAATGACTTTCAGGACAGAAACCGACGAGCAGATGAGTCTGTACTGGCAGTTACCTTCCACCCCCGAGAAGCTGATTGCACGTGGTCAGGCTGCATATGAGTGGGCGAAACAGACTGTCGGCTGGCTTGGCAGAAGCCCGGATAATGCAGCAGCAGTGCTTACCGGAATGGTCACGCATATTGAGTTGTTCGAATCTTATTCTCAGGAACGCGCTGATGCTTTACGGAATTATTTTGCCTATGTGAGTGAAAATGATCTTTATCTGGCCTATGCGCTGATTAACCCACAGGGCGATCGCTCAAAAACACCGGGTGCGCATGAAAAGAATATTTACCATACCGTTGGGGTTGTGGAAAAAAATGCTAAAGGTATTGTGGTTCGGGGAGCAAAAATGGTTGCTACCGGCGCAGCATTAGCAGATGAAATATTAGTTGGTTCGCATAAGCCGATGAAAAAAGGCGTTGATGAACGCTATGCGCTCTCTTTTGCTATGCCGATCAATACCAAGGGCATAAAAATTATATCCAGACGTTCTTACGAGCAGGGAGCTAACCCCGCTGATTATCCGCTATCATCCCGTTTTGATGAGAACGATTCCACCATCTATTTCGATGATGTTCTGGTTCCCTGGGAAAGGGTATTCGTCTGCGAAGATATCGAGATGTGTTTTAAGCAGGTAGATTCAACCGCAACGGAACTCCTGATGGATATTCAGAGTATTGCCCGTTACGCGGTAAAACTACATTTTCTGGCTGGTATGGCTCAGGAAATGGCTGAAAATAATGGTGTCAGCGAATATCCACCCGTAAAAGAATCACTGGCACAGCTTGCTTCCTATGCCATGAATATTGAAGGGTTATTTAAAAGTGTGCTCCATTGTCCAAAAATTGAGAATGGATTTTATCTACCTGACAAAACGTTGCTTTATACATATCGGGTCATCGGGCAGTCTACATATCCAAATGTACTGGAGACGATCAGAAAGTTAGCGGGTGGCGGAATTTTGATGATGCCATCAAGTCAGTCTGATTTAGAAAATTCTGAAATTTTGAGTATTATTGAGAAAACACAATACTCATCTATCGTTTCCCCTACTGAGAAGGTCAAGTTCATGAAACTGGTCTGGGATGCTATTGGTTCTGAATTTGCCTCAAGACATCACCAATATGAACTGTTTTACGCCGGAGCACCTCATCAGACACTGGGACGGCTTTACAATCAATACGACTGGGGGTTATCAAGAGAATTAGTGGAAAAGATAAAAGCGCTTTAACTCACGTTTTGTTGCCATACTTGCCCCCGTTGTGGCTACGCTGTGGGGCAATAGTAGCAATTATTTGCCACCTTATTCCCATCAAAAATAATTTGCTGAAAGCGCTTGCCATCCTGCTTTAACAGGTCCATAATGCCGCCTCATTTTTGGATAGGCAGAGGAAAATTTCTCCACTAGTGTCTAGAATGGATGAAGAGTTTCCGTTTTTACTGCTGATCCCTGATGCTTTCCAGCGAAGTACAATTTCTATTTTTTATCCACAGAATTTAACATAACAACCATTTTGAGTTGACCGGTACTGATTTGCTTGTTACACAGAGTTATCCACAGGCGATATGTCCGCGTCTAACTTTTTTAATTTATTATCTTAAATAAGATATATTAATTAACTAATTGATAAATTTGAATAATTGACTTTTATTTAAAGTATCTTAATTGATATTTATCTTTCCTTTGCACTTTGAGTAGAAAAGCATTTTTATTTTATTCACAAGGAAACAGAAGCTTTTTTTAAGCAAAAATCAGACTGATTGTATATTAAGCATCTCGGGGCAACCCTTTGGTAATTGCCCGTATTAACCGTTTTTGTTGTGATGTTTGAACGTTAATTGCATCAATACTTCGGCGGGATAGTTGTTGGGCAATAGCCCAGTGGATATGTTCATCTAACACCTCACTTAGCCCAATTCTTTTTTCTAAAACCAGTACGATTTCATCACGGTATGGGGCATTACCCAATGCAACTGAAATATTACGCAGCCAGCGTAAATAGCCAATACGACGTATTGCTGAACCTTCTGTTATACGCAGAAACTTTTCTTCGCTCCAATTGAATAAATCGAGTAGTTCAGGAGTATGCAGTGCTGCGCGAGGGCTAAAATCGGCTTCGTCTGTTAATTGCGAAAAACGATTCCAGGGGCAGATAAGCTGACAATCGTCACAGCCATAAATCCGGTTGCCCATTAATGGGCGAAACTCTTCCGGGATAACACCCTCAAGTTCAATTGTCAGATATGAAATGCAACGACGGGCATCAATGGTATAAGGCTCGACAATGGCACCTGTCGGACACGTGGTCATACAGGCAACACAACGCCCGCATTGCTCTTCTTGGGGGGAGTCAACAGGGAGGGGAAGGTTAACCAGTAATTCGCCGAGAAAGAACCAAGAGCCTGACTCTCTGTTTAATATAAGTGAGTGTTTACCAACCCAGCCAATTCCGGCTTTAGCGGCAAGCGGGCGTTCCATAATCGGAGCGGAATCAACGAAAGGCCGGAAATTCAGTATTCCCTGATATTCATGGGCGGAGCAATATTCCTGAATTTGCTCACCCAGCTTTTTAAGCCGTTGGCGTAGCAGTTTATGATAATCTCTGCCTAGTGCATAACGACTAACATATCCCTGCTCAGGATTATTCAGGGTGCTGGCAAAAGCGGCTTTGGCCGGCAGGTAATTCATGCGCACGCTGATAACCCGCAAAGTACCGGGTAGCAATTCATGAGGACGTGCTCGCATCATGCCGTGGCGTGCCATCCAGTCCATTTCACCCTGATATTGCTTATCGAGCCACTCCTGTAGTCTCGGTTCTTCTGTGGATAAATCGGTATCACAGATACCAACTTGCTGAAAACCGAGAGAAAGGCCCCATTGTTTGATGTTTGCTGCCAGAAGGTTCAGGTCGAGAGGGATTGCCATTGGATATTGAGTGACTGCTGTAAAGGGCGGATAGGTTAACACAGGTTTTGCCCTTCGTCTTTCTGGTTGCTTTGTTTCCGAGTAGAAGATAGTAAATGATAATAGCTGAGTTATGTTATGGTTATTGGTTAAACTATCTAACTAATATGTCTTTCATATATCCTATGGGTTTCAGGCGATGGTCTGGGAAACGATGGGTATATTCCAATAGGCTTTAATTCAATAAAACAATAGATAATTTTCTATGAAAGAACTTGTTTTATCACTTCCGAATGAAAATGCCACCGTTGCATTGGGCAATTCAGTGGCAGCAGCCTGCGAACGCGGCTATGTTATTTATCTATATGGCGATCTCGGTGCCGGAAAAACAACGTTTAGCCGTGGTTTTCTACAGGCGCTGGGTCATCAGGGGCATGTGAAAAGTCCGACTTATACACTGGTTGAACCTTATGCTCTACAGCCACGCCCCGTTTATCATTTTGATTTGTATCGTCTGGCCGATCCTGAAGAACTGGAATTTATGGGGATCCGCGATTATTTTCATCAGGATGCCATTTGTCTGGTGGAATGGCCGCAACAAGGAGCAGGGTTTTTACCCAACGCTGATATTGAGTTGCATCTAGCCTATAACAATGAAGGGCGGCAGGCTCATTTTGTGGCGTTATCTGAATATGGTGAAAGTTTACTGGATAATCTGAAATCCTTATGAAGGAATCCCTGACCATGATGAATGCCTTCTGTGTGAAGACGATAAAAAAATGGCAACCCCATTGGCTGATGTTTTTTATGCTTTTTGTTTTTTTGAGCCAATGGGTTATGACAACGGCGGTAGCATCGACACTATCAAATGTGCATGTGAGTAACAATTCATCTGAAGCCACTGTTACGCTGGGGTTCACTGGCGGGCATCCCGAGTATCGCTTTTTTCCTCTTCATAATCCTGAAAGGCTGGTTGTGGATATTCGTCAGTCAGCCGGTATCACAGGATTGCCGATGCGTTTATCTGGTCAGAATCTGGTGAAGATAGTCCGAACGAGCCAGCCGCCTGATGCGCAACATAAGCGGATTGTACTGGAACTGGCTCAGAAGGCAACGGCGATGTCCGTTGTAAAGAAATCAGGGAATCAATATCAGATTATTTTCACTCTGAAGGCCGAGGGAGCTGTAAATAGTCCTTCAATATTCAAAGAGAACACCGCATCTAGTGAGGTTTCAACTCCACACAAGAGTAAGCAGTCACTAACAAATAAGACGGCTGAAGTCACTTCTGTCATGCAGGAAACAAAACCTGTGTCTGCGCATAATGCCCCGGTTGTAAAAAAGCAGATAAATAAAACTGCTCAGGGGAAATATCCGATTGTGATTGCTATCGATGCCGGGCATGGAGGGCAGGACCCGGGAGCCATCGGGCCGCGAGGATTACGGGAAAAAAATGTCACTATCAGTGTGGCGCGCAGGCTGGAAGAACTTTTGCGTAATGACCCGATGTTTAAACCCGTTCTGACACGCAACGGAGATTATTTTATCTCGGTAGCCGGACGCTCTGAGGTAGCCCGTAAGCATAAGGCAAATATGTTGGTTTCCATTCATGCCGATGCTGCACCTAATCGCAGTGCCAGAGGGGCTTCTGTCTGGGTATTGTCTAATCGTCGTGCAAACAGCGAGCTGGGAAACTGGCTGGAGCAACATGAGAAACAGTCTGAATTATTGGGGGGCGCGGGAGATGCTCTGGCTAATGGTACAGATCCGTTTTTGAGTCAGGCAGTGCTAGATTTACAATTCGGGCATTCACAGCGGGTAGGTTATGACGTTGCGGTTAAGGTGCTGCAACAGTTATCTCAGGTTGGTTCTCTGCATAAGCGCACGCCGGAACATGCCAGCTTAGGGGTTTTGCGCTCACCGGATATTCCTTCCATTCTGGTGGAGACAGGATTTATCAGTAACACATCAGAAGAAGAGCTGTTAGGCTCCAATCAGTATCAGGAAAAGCTGGCGCAGGCGATTCATCTTGGGTTGCGTCACTATTTTCAGGCAAATCCGTTGCAGACAGCACCAAAATAATTTTAAACGGTACGTAAGAAACCCGGTAATTTAAGAAAAATCGTAAATTACCAAGAAAAAGTAGGTAAGGTCGAATATGGCTATCAGGATATTACCCCCACAATTAGCAAACCAGATTGCTGCTGGTGAAGTGGTTGAACGCCCGGCATCGGTAGTGAAAGAGCTGGTGGAAAATAGCCTTGATGCCGGCACTACCCGTATTGATATCGATATTGAACGTGGTGGCGCAAAATTAATCCGTATACGTGATAATGGTTGTGGAATTAGCCGACAGGATCTCACATTAGCGCTGGCCCGTCATGCGACCAGTAAAATAGCTTCTCTGGATGATTTGGAAGCCATAGTCAGTATGGGATTTCGCGGTGAAGCGCTGGCCAGTATTAGTTCTGTTTCACGGCTGACTCTGACTTCCCGGCCTGAGGGACAGGCGGAAGCATGGCAGGCTTATGCCGAAGGCCGTGATATGGAAGTGACGGTAAAACCTGCCGCCCACCCTGTCGGAACAACGGTTGAGGTTTTGGACCTGTTTTACAATACCCCTGCCCGACGTAAGTTCCTGAGAACAGAAAAAACCGAGTTCGGTCATATTGATGAGGTCGTGCGCAGAATAGCCCTTGCTCGTCTGGATGTGGCGATTAATCTGAATCACAATGGAAAGCTCGTGCGCCAGTATCGTCCGGCTAAAGATGAATCCCAGCATGAACGGAGGCTGGCAGCGATTTGTGGTACGGCATTTATGCAGCAGGCGCTGGCACTGTCATGGCAGCACGATATGTTGTCTATCAAGGGCTGGGTTGTTGATCCCAAAAGTTCTCATGCTGCGGGGGATATTCAGTATTGCTATGTGAACGGGCGCATGATGCGGGATCGGCTGATTAATCATGCTATCCGTCAGGCCTATCAGGATTTGCTGCAAGGCGAACAGCAACCGGCTTATGTCCTGTATTTAGAGATAGACCCACATCAGGTTGATGTGAATGTGCACCCAGCTAAACATGAAGTACGTTTTCATCAGGCACGTCTGGTGCATGATTTTATTTATCAGGGTGTTGCTGCGGTGCTGAAACAGCGCAGCAACGGCGCTGAACTGGGGCTAGATTGTCAGGAAGAGACAACAGACTGGATACCAGAAAACCGGCCTTCTGCGGGGGAGAATCATTTTCTCCGACAAGCACAAACCACTTCGGCTGGGGCATCGCAAAAAACGTCATCCTCTCCCCGTACCGCCTCTGAAACACCATCTTCAGGTCATCAGGCAGGACATAGTAGTGTCAGGCAGCCTTATCAGGGGGAAAGTTACCAGAAAAAACAAGGCGAGCTGTACCAAAAATTGATGCAGTTTGCGCCAGAAGAAAAACAGCCACTTTTTCCTGAACGATCAGATGCAGAAAGAAAAATTTCCGAAAAGTCGGCTTCTGTCACAGAAAAAACACCATTAATGCCTGCTCGTTCAACTCCTGTACAGGGAAAAAATAGTAGTTATAGTTTCGGTAAAGTCCTGAGTATCTATGCTCCCCACTATGCATTGCTTGAATCAGCCTCGGGTATTGGTCTATTGTCACTGCCTGTTGCTGAACGCTGGTTGCGGCAGGCTCAATTAACGCCGGGGGAGCAGGGGCTTAAACCACAGCCACTTCTCATCCCACTGAAGTTGTCTCTCAGTGAGACAGAGGTCAATGTTTTACGACAGAATAGTGAGCTATTGAAGACTTTTGGTATTGAATCGACTGTCGCACATGGAAAAGTGACCATTCATGCGGTATCGTTGCCTCTGCGCCAACAAAATCTGCCAAAACTTTTTCCGGCGTTGTTGGGTTATCTGATGGAACAGTCATCAGTTTCAGTACAGCAGGTGGCAATCTGGCTCGCCCGCCATTTGGGCAGTGAACATGAAACGTGGAATATTGCACAGGCTGTTCAGCTTTTAGCTGATGTTGAGCGTCTTTGCCCTCAATTAGTGGGATCTCCGCCAGAGGGTTTATTACAATTAATTGATTTACAAGCAGTGGTGGCACTTTTTAATCATGAGTGATGTAAAAACTCAACATTTGCCCACAGCCATTTTTATTATGGGGCCGACAGCCTCAGGAAAAACGGCATTATCAATCGCTTTGCGTCAGCATCTTCCGGTTGAACTGATTAGCGTTGATTCTGCACTGGTTTATCGTGGCATGGATATTGGTACTGCGAAACCGTCTGCAGAAGAGCAGGCTCAGGCTCCGCACCGTTTGATTGATATTCTGGATCCTGCCGACGTGTATTCTGCTGCTGATTTCCGGCGCGATGCGCTGGAACAAATGGCAGAAATTACGGCAGCAGGGAGAATTCCGCTCCTGGTCGGCGGAACCATGCTATATTTCAAAGCATTACTGGAAGGGTTATCACCATTACCTTCAGCAGACCCTGAAGTCAGGGCGGTCATTGAGCAGGAGGCAGAGGAACACGGATGGGAGGCATTGCATCAGCAATTGCAGGAGATTGATCCGGTTGCAGCAGCAAGAATCCATCCAAATGATCCACAACGTCTTACTCGTGCACTGGAAGTTTTTCGGATTTCGGGTAACACTCTAACTACATTGACAGAAACGTCTGGGGAAGTATTGCCTTATCGTGTTCATCAGTTCGCCATTGCGCCTGCAAGCCGTGAAATTTTGCATCAGCGCATTGCAGCCCGATTTGAACAGATGATCAAATCAGGGTTTGAAGATGAAGTTAAAGCGCTTTATGCTCGTAGCGATTTGCATACGGATTTACCCTCCATTCGTTGTGTTGGCTATCGTCAAATGTGGTCTTACCTCGCAGGCGAGATTTCTCATGATGAGATGGTTTATCGTGGTATCTGCGCAACTCGCCAGCTGGCGAAGCGTCAGATAACCTGGCTCAGGGGGTGGGACGATGTGGCCTGGTTGGACAGCGACCAGCCTGAGCAGGCCCTGAAAACAGTCATGCAGGTTATTGGTACATAAATTCGTTGATTGTGTACAATTATCAGTACAAAGCGTCATTTTTGAGTAGTTACTTTTTCGAACCAACGGGTTCTTAGTTAAAAACAACAAAATAAGGAAAATATAGAATGGCTAAGGGGCAATCTTTGCAAGATCCATTCCTGAACGCATTACGTCGTGAAAGGGTCCCGGTTTCTATTTATTTAGTCAACGGCATCAAATTGCAGGGTCAGATTGAGTCTTTTGACCAGTTTGTCATTTTGCTGAAAAACACGGTTAGCCAGATGGTTTATAAACACGCCATCTCGACTGTTGTGCCTTCCCGTCCGGTATCTCACCACGGTAGCAATGCTAATATGGCATCCAGCGTGGGAAATTATCAGGCTGGTAACAGTCCGGCAGCACAACAGGAAAATGATATCGCTGAATAAATCAGTGATAATGCCTGACATAAATAAAAACATAGGTAGGGAGACTTTACCTATGTTTTTCCTATGGAATTTTATACCCAATGGATTTTGAGTTGCATCTCGGCAGCTTGAAAGACGAAGGGGATACTCAGCCTGAGGGTTGCACCATTGTTTGATCGTTACGAAGGCGGAGAACTAGCCGTTCTGGTGCATGTTTTTTTCTCACAGGAAAAAGACACGGAAAATCTCAGTGAATTTGAATCATTGGTGACTTCCGCTGGTGTTTCTCCTGTGCAGATTGTGACAGGAAGCCGTAAGGCTCCGCATCCGAAATATTTTGTCGGGGAAGGCAAGGCAGAAGAAATTGCTGAAGCAGTCAAAAACAGTGGTGCAGATGTGGTGCTGTTTGATCACGCACTTTCTCCTGCTCAGGAACGTAATCTGGAACGCTTGTGCCAATGTCGTGTTGTTGATCGTACTGGTGTAATACTGGATATTTTTGCCCAGCGGGCGAGAACACATGAAGGTAAGTTGCAGGTAGAACTTGCACAATTACGCCACTTATCTACCCGCTTAGTCCGAGGCTGGACCCATCTTGAACGCCAGAAAGGCGGAATTGGTTTGCGTGGCCCCGGGGAAACCCAGCTGGAATCTGATCGCCGTATGTTGCGCGATAAAATTAAGCAGATTCTGGGGCGTCTTGGGAAAGTAGAACGACAGCGTGAACAGGGGCGTCAGGCGCGCAACAAAGCAGATATTCCCACCGTTTCCCTTGTTGGTTACACCAATGCCGGAAAATCTAGTTTATTCAATAGAATAACCTCGGCTGAGGTATATGCTGCTGATCAGCTTTTTGCTACTCTCGACCCGACATTGCGTCGGATCGCTGTAAATGATGTCGGTCCGGTTGTTCTGGCTGATACCGTTGGTTTTATTCGTCACTTACCCCATGATTTGGTGGCAGCGTTTAAGGCCACCTTGCAGGAAACAAGGCAGGCAAGGTTATTACTTCATGTTGTTGATGCGGCTGATAACCGGCTGGATGAGAACATTCTTGCCGTGGACAGTGTTCTGGAAGAGATTGAAGCACATGAAATCTCTTCTTTGCTGGTGATGAATAAAATCGACATGCTGGACGATTTTGAACCCCGGATTGACCGTGATGAAGAAAATCGTCCGGTGCGAGTCTGGCTTTCAGCCCAGAGCGGGGAAGGTATCCCCCTGCTATTGCAGGCACTGACTGAACTTCTTTCCGGTGAGATTGCACATTATGAATTGCATTTGCCTCCGGAAGCCGGGCGTCTGCGTAGCCGTTTTTACCAGCTTCAGGCCATTGAGCGTGAATGGATGGAAGAAAGCGGTCAGCTGGGGCTAGAAGTCAGGATGCCGATGATCGACTGGCGTCGTCTGTGTAAGCAGGAGCCAAATTTACCAGACTATGTTGTCTGATTGATTGGCGCAGGGCGACAAACAAGGTATTATTTTGGCCGCCATTTCAGGGTACTTAGCGTTATGGAGTAACGGTGATGAAATGGCGGTGATGAAATGATTGTGCCAGAATTGCAGTGACGAAATCAGCACTGTCATCAGCACTGTCAAAAGGTATCACCCAAAAATATTGGTTGCTTATGAAACGGTGAAGTTTATCGTTTTTGCCCATGGAGGTTGTGTCTGATGTATCAGTAACAGCGGCCTGTGAAGTGGGAAGCCTCACCCGTGTGGGTGGAAGAGCAGTCACCTCTGAAAAACCAGTGAAAAACTAAAAAGTGGAGCTAAAACATGGCGTGGAATCAGCCCGGTAATAACGGACAGGACCGCGACCCGTGGGGAAGCAGCAAGAATAATGGCGGCAACTCCGGCGGCAACAATAAAGGTGGTCGAAACCGTGGGGCAACTGATCTCGACGATCTGTTCCGTAAACTGAGCCAAAAACTCGGCGGCCTCGGTGGAAACAAAGGTGGAAATGGTTCTGGGCAGAACCCTAAATTTGGTGGACGTCTTATTGGTCTCGCCATTGCTGTTGTAGTTGTTGTTTGGGTTGTCAGTGGTTTCTATACAATCAAGGAAACAGAACGTGGCGTTGTTACCCGTTTGGGTAAATTCAGCCATATCGTACAGCCCGGCCTGAACTGGAAGATGACATTTATCGACCGCGTTCGTGCTGTTAACGTTGAATCTGTCCGCGAACTGGCAACATCGGGTGTCATGCTGACATCGGATGAAAACGTAGTGCGTGCTGAAATGAACGTTCAGTATCGTGTTACTGATCCTGAGGCCTATCTTTTCAATGTCACCAATCCAGATAACAGTCTTCGTCAGGCGACTGACAGTGCTGTGCGCGGGGTTGTCGGCAAATACACAATGGAAAAAATCCTGACAGCGGATCGTACTATTGTGCGTAATGATACCCAAAAGGTGCTGGAAGAAACTATTCGTCCATACCACATGGGGATCACTCTGCTGGATGTTAACTTCCAGACTGCGCGTCCGCCTGAAGAGGTGAAAGCGGCATTTGATGACGTTATCGCAGCCCGTGAAGAAGAACAAAAAACCATTCGTGAAGCAGAAGCCTATAAAAACTCTGTTTTACCAATTGCCAAGGGTAATGCTCAGCGTATTATCGAAGAAGCCAAAGCTTATAAGGTCAGTGCGGTATTGAATGCACGGGGTGAAGTAGCAAGTTTTGCCAAAATCCTGCCTGAATATAAAGCGGCACCGGAAATTACCCGTGAGCGTCTTTATATCGAGACAATGGAGCGAGTTCTGAGTAATACCCGCAAAGTGATTGCCAATGAAAAGAGCAATAATATGCTGGTATTGCCACTGGATCAGGTTCTTCGTAGTCAGGCTGAAGCAGCAAAGGCTAAAGCACCAGAAGTGAAAGTCACACCAGAGCATCGCAGCACGACACATTCCACACCAGCACACGGGCAATCAGGTTATGGCAGTTCTGGCTATGGTGATTCAAGCGACCTGCGTGGTGATACGACAAGACAAGGGAGACCATAATAATGCGTAAGTCGTTCGTCTTTGTTATTGCCGCCATATTGGTTGTGCTCTACTCATCAATCTTTATCGTATATGAAGGCCAGCGTGGGATCGTCCTGCGTTTTGGCAAAGTAGTACGTGATGCTGAAAATAAGCCAGTGGTTTATCAGCCGGGCCCACATTTCAAGATCCCATTTATTGAAACTGTCAAAACGCTTGATGCCCGTATCCAGACAATGGATATCAAGGCAGACCGTTTCCTGACCAGTGAAAATAAAGACTTGATTGTTGACTCCTATCTGAAATGGCGCATTAAAGATTTCAGCAGCTATTATCTGGCTACCGGTAATGGTTCGATTTCTCAGGCAGAAGTTCTGTTAAAACGTAAATTCAGTGACCGTCTGCGTTCTGAAATTGGTCGTCTGGATGTTCGTGGTATCGTGACCGACTCCCGTGGTCGTCTGACGACGGATGTACGTAATGCTCTGAACCTGGGAACGAGTGATGAAGACTCTTCCGCAGACGATGCAATCGCTTCTGCTGCTGCCCGTGTGAAGAAAGAAACAGGCGCACAGCCTGCTTTCAATCCGAACAGTATGGCTGCACTGGGGATTGAGGTTGTGGATGTCCGTATCAAGCAGATCAACCTGCCGGATGAAGTTTCAGGAGCAATCTACCAGCGTATGCGTGCAGAACGTGAAGCGGTAGCACGTCGTCACCGTTCACAGGGGCTGGAAGAAGCTGAGAAGGTTCGTGCAGCGGCTGATAAGTCGGCGACTGAAATCAAAGCAGCCGCATATAGCGAGGCTTTGATTTTACGCGGTGAAGGTGATGCGGAAGCAACAAAACTGTTTGCCGATGCTTTCAATAAAGATCCTGATTTTTATGCCTTTATCCGTAGCCTGCGTGCGTACGAGAATAGCTTCAGGAATGAAGGGAATATCATGGTTCTCAGCCCTGATACAGACTTCTTCCGCTACATGAAAGATCCATCTAAACAGCGCACTCATAGTCGTGCTAATGACTGATCGTTTCTGATAGGTAACTTGATTACAGATAAAGGGTCTGATATTTACCTGAATTAGCAGAAATAAAAGTCATCTCTGAGCCACTGTAAGAAAACTTACAGTGGCTTTTTACGTCATTTTTTATCCCCTCACTCTTTCAAATTGCTTCTTTTGTAGCTCTTATGAGTTATTCCGTCATTACCAATGCTTACTTATCAGCCCGTTAATATGACGAAACGAAATAACAGAAGTGAGAAAAAATACTGAAAGGTGCTAAATGAGATGGTAGAATCCATTTTTAAGCAACCGAGTGAACTTTTGAAATGGGTAAGAACGTTGTCGTATTGGGCACCCAATGGGGTGACGAGGGCAAGGGTAAAATCGTCGACTTGCTGACTGAACGGGCTAAATATGTTGTCCGTTATCAGGGGGGCCATAATGCGGGCCATACATTAGTCATTAACGGTGAAAAAACCGTTCTCCACTTAATCCCATCTGGGATCCTGCGTGAAAATGTCATTAGCATTATCGCTAATGGGGTCGTTTTAGCACCAGATGCTTTGATGAAAGAAATGAAACAGCTTGAATCACGTGGGATTCCTGTACGTGAGCGCTTGCTTATTTCTGAAGCTTGTCCACTGATCCTGCCTTATCATGTTGCATTGGACAATGCTCGTGAAAAAGCGCGTGGTGCGAAGGCAATCGGTACAACCGGTCGTGGTATCGGCCCTGCATACGAAGACAAAGTGGCTCGCCGTGGTTTGCGTGTGGGTGATTTGTTCGATAAAGAAACTTTCGCAGCTAAACTGAAAGAAATCATCGATTATCATAACTTCCAGCTGGTTAACTATTACAACGAACCTGCCGTTGATTTCCAGAAAACTCTGGATGATATTCTGGCGATTGCGGATATCCTGACTGGCATGGTAGTTGACGTTTCTGACCTGCTTTACAAAGCAACTCAGAAAGGTGAGCTGGTAATGTTTGAAGGTGCTCAGGGTACATTACTGGACATCGACCACGGTACTTATCCTTATGTAACCTCCTCTAATACCACCGCTGGTGGTGTTGCAACGGGTTCAGGTCTGGGTCCGCGTTACGTTGATTATGTACTGGGTATTGTCAAAGCTTACTCCACCCGTGTTGGTGCAGGTCCATTCCCAACAGAACTGTTTGATGAAACCGGTGAGTATCTGCGCCAGAAAGGTCAGGAATTCGGTGCTACCACAGGCCGTAGCCGTCGTACTGGCTGGCTGGATATCGTTGCTATCCGCCGCGCTATTCAAATCAACTCCCTGTCCGGCTTCTGTATGACCAAACTGGACGTACTGGATGGCCTGAAAGAAGTTAAGATCTGTGTAGGTTATCGTCAGGCTGATGGTACTGTCATCGACACTACACCACTGGCAGCAGAGAACTGGGAAGGTCTGGAAGCGGTATATGAAACCCTGCCGGGCTGGGATGAAAGCACTTTCGGTGTGAAAGAGCACAGCCAGTTGCCAGAAGCTGCTCTGAACTACATTAAGCGTGTAGAAGAACTGTCTGGTGTTCCTGTTGATATTATTTCTACAGGCCCTGATCGCTCTGAAACGATGATCCTGCGCGATCCATTTGATGCTTAATTGATTATTTTTAATCACTAAGTATCTATAACCGGGCTTTATGCCCGGTTTTTGCATTTTTGGGACACAGACAGCCGTACCTCTATCATTTTTCTGGTGACAGCTTGCTTTGCTTAATTTTTAAAATACCCACATAATGTGACCAGTTAATGATGATAGACCAATAATCTTTACTTGTTTGGTTTCCAATAATCCCCGTTATATCCAGCCACCCAGAGGTAAGTGTGCAGTTAACTAGTTTTACCGATTACGGCTTGCGTGCCCTGATTTATATGGCTTCTTTACCTGAAGGCCAGATGACAAATATTACTGAAGTAACAGAAGCTTACGGTGTATCACGTAATCATATGGTAAAAATCATTAATCAACTGAGTAATCTGGGATTAGTGAATGCTGTCAGAGGAAAAAACGGCGGCATTAGTCTGGGAAAACCCGCCAGTGAAATTAAAATTGGTGATGTGGTGCGTTTACTGGAGCCACTTGGATTAGTTAACTGCGACAGCTGCCATATTACTCCAGCCTGTCGTCTAAAATCAGTATTGAATCAGGCAGTGGAAAACTTTTTGGAAGAATTAAATCAATATTCTTTGGCCGATATGGTTGAAGACAATCGTCCCCTTTATCAATTGTTGCTGACGAAATGAAGCAGGAAATAAAGCGCGGGGATAAACAGCTTACTGATGACAACAGAGGAATAGCGATGTCAAAAGATCCTTTTCAGGAACGAGAGGCTGCAAAATACGAATCTCCTATCCCAAGTCGGGAATATATCTTGGATATCCTTTCTAAACACACCACTCCGGTAAGTCGTCAGGAAATAGCACAAGAACTTAAGTTAACCAGCGCAGAGGCGCAGGAAGCATTGCGTCGCCGTTTGCGCGCAATGGAACGTGATGGACAGTTAGTTTTCACTCGTCGTCAGTGTTATGCGTTACCGGAAAGATTGGATCTATTAAAAGGAACTGTCATTGGGCATCGTGATGGTTATGGATTCTTACGGGTGGAAGGCCACAAAGAGGATTTTTATCTGTCAGCAGAACAGATGAAGATGGCAATCCACGGTGATGTTGTTTTGGCTCAACCTTTACGTCCGGATCGTAAAGGCCGTATTGAAGTACGTATCGTCCGGGTATTGGAGCCAAAGACCAGCCAGATAGTTGGGCGGTATTTTATCGATGCCGGTATGGGTTTTGTGGTTCCTGATGACAGCCGTTTGTGTTTCGATATCCTGATCCCGAAAGAAGAAATTTGCGGAGCAAGGATGGGGAATGTCGTTGTTGTGGAACTGACGAATCGCCCGACCCGCCGTACTAAAGCCATCGGAAAAATTGTTGAAGTGCTCGGTGAAACGATGGGAACGAGCATGGCGGTTGATATTGCCCTTCGAACCCATGAAATCCCTTATAACTGGCCACCGATGGTGGAAAAACAGTTAGCTGGTCTGGATGAAAATGTCCCGGAATCAGCGAAAGAAGGCCGGGTTGATTTACGAGCACTGCCGTTAGTCACTATCGATGGTGAAGATGCCCGTGATTTCGATGACGCAGTATATTGTGAAAGAAAACGCGGTGGTGGCTGGCGTTTATGGGTTGCCATTGCTGATGTCAGTTACTATGTTCGCCCACAAACTCCTTTGGATACCGAAGCATGTAGCCGTGGTAACTCCGTTTATTTCCCGTCGCAGGTTGTACCGATGTTGCCGGAAGTGTTATCAAACGGGTTATGTTCGCTAAATCCAGAGGTTGATCGCTTGTGTATGGTGTGTGAAATGACGATTTCCGCTCAGGGAAGGTTGTCTTCATACAAATTTTACGAAGCGGTGATGAATTCTCACGCCCGTTTGACTTATACCAAAGTAGGGAAAATCCTACAGGGCGATCAAGAACTGCGGGAACATTACAAGCCACTAGTGAAGCATATTGAGCATTTGCATGAACTTTATCAGGCGTTGGATGTATCCCGTGATGAGCGGGGAGCCATTTCGTTTGAATCTGAAGAAGCGAAATTTATCTTCAATGCAGAAAGGCGAATTGAGCGCATTGAACCGGTTGTGCGTAACGATGCTCATAAGTTGATCGAAGAGTGTATGATTCTGGCAAATATTGCAGCTGCGCGTTTTGTCGAAAAACATCGTGAACCTGCTCTGTATCGTATTCATGATCGACCACGAGAAGAAAGTATTCTGAATTTGCGTTCGGTCTTTAATGAACTGGGACTGGAACTGCCGGGAGGCATGACGCCAGAGCCGAAAGATTTCGCTGAACTGATGAAACTGGTCTCTGAACGTCCCGACCATGAATTGTTGCAAACGATGTTGTTGCGTTCTATGAAACAGGCCATTTATGATCCGGAAAATCGCGGTCATTTTGGTCTGGCCCTGCGCGCTTATGCACATTTTACATCGCCGATTCGTCGCTATCCTGATTTAGTCTTGCACCGGGCAATTAAGTATCTGCTGGCACAGGAAAACGGTACTGCTGAACAGCACTGGACACCAACCGGTGGCTGGCACAACGATATGGCGCAGATGCTGCAATTGGGCGATCACTGCTCAATGACTGAGCGCCGTGCTGATGAAGCGACACGAGATGTGGCTGACTGGCTGAAATGTGATTTCATGCAGGATCAGGTGGGTAATGTTTTCACCGGCCTGATTACCAGTGTGACGGGCTTCGGTTTCTTTGTCAGGTTGCATGACCTGTTCATTGATGGTTTGGTACATGTTTCCACACTGGATAATGACTATTATCGTCATGACAATGTTGGTCAGCGTCTCATCGGTGAATCTTCCGGGCAGACTTATCGGCTTGGCGATGAAGTAGAAATCCGTGTAGAAGCGGTTCACATGGATGAACGTAAGATTGACTTTGCTTTGCTTTCTACGACCCGTAAAGCCCGTAATAAAGGCAAAACAGCACGGGATAAAGCGAAGAAAGGCGCATTTGAGCGCAGTAAAGGTGCCAAAAAAGGTCGTGATTATAAAAAATCAGATAATTTTGAGCCAGATAACAGTTTCCGTAAGAAGAAAAAAACGGAAAAAGCCAGTTCAGGAAATAAGTCAGATAAAACGTCAGACAGCCAGTCAGGAAAAGCAGGCAAAAAGAAGAAAATTTCAGACAAAACCAAAAAGATCACGGCAAAGCTGAAAGCTAAACGCGCGAAAAAAACGCGGAAAACAGTTGATAGTTAACTAGCAAAAAATAGAGATAATAGGGCGGTTTTCGCCGCCCTCCATTTTTTAGGTATCATCCCGTCATGAGTGAAATTATCTACGGTATTCATGCCGTTAAAGCCTTATTGGAGCGCGATCCACAGCGCTTCATGGAAGTTTATGTCCTGAAAGGGCGCGAAGATCGCCGTTTGACCCCGCTGTTGCAGGAACTGGAAAGTATCGGCATTTCTGTTCAACTGGCTAACCGCCAATGGTTGGATACACAGACAGAAAATGCGGTACATCAGGGTATCATCGCAAGGGTTAAACCCGGACGCCAATATCAGGAGAATGACCTGCCTGATTTACTGGCTCAGTGTGAGCGTCCTTTCCTGCTGGTACTGGATGGTGTGACTGACCCACATAATCTGGGAGCCTGCCTGCGTACTGCGGATGCCGCAGGAGTTCATGCCGTTATCGTTCCCCGAGACCGTTCGGCACAGCTGAATGCAACTGCGAAAAAAGTTGCCTGTGGTGCTGCAGAAAGCGTACCTCTGATCCGCGTTACTAACCTCGCCCGTACTTTGCGTTTATTGCAGGAACACAATGTCTGGATTGTGGGTACAGCGGGAGAAGCCACTCACTCTCTATATCAAAGCAAGCTGACCGGCCCGATGGCACTGGTCATGGGTGCTGAAGGTGAAGGCATGCGCCGTCTGACTCGCGATCATTGTGATGAGCTGGTCAGTATTCCGATGGCAGGTTCTGTTTCTTCTCTGAATGTCTCAGTTGCAACGGGTGTTTGCCTGTTTGAAATCATGCGTCAGAGAAGCGCTTAAAAATATACCCTATGGGTTTCGAGATGCGTCGCGGCAGCAAGGGAACTCATCCCCAGGAGCATAGACAATCGTCTGTTTATAAAAACGGTGACTGGGGTGAGTGAGCGCAGCCAACAAAGAGGCAGCTTGAAAGACGACGGGTATTACTTGAGTTTTTTCTACTACGCAGGTATAGTGACGCGTCGATTTTTCAGCCGTACTTAACACGTTCCTTGCCTCCATGGGCCACGGCTGACCCTGACAGGAGGCTGAATAATCCGTAAGGAGCAATGATAATGCGTCATTACGAAATCGTTTTTATGGTCCATCCTGACCAGAGCGAACAGGTTCCGGGCATGATCGAGCGTTACAGTGCAACTATCACTAACGCACAAGGTCAGATTCATCGTCTGGAAGACTGGGGCCGCCGTCAACTGGCTTATCCAATCAACAAACTGCACAAAGCTCACTACGTTCTGTTGAACGTTGAAGCTCCACAAGAAGCGATTGATGAGCTGGAAACTAACTTCCGCTTCAACGATGCCGTTATCCGCAGCATGGTTATGCGTACTAAACACGCAGTAACTGAACCATCACCAATGGTTAAGGCTAAAGACGAACGTCGCAGCCGTGACCTGGTCCTGGAAGAAGGCCTGGTTGATGATGTTGATGAAGCTGGGGATTCTGAAGAGTAATCTCTGTGACAGCTAATCGTTTGGTGCTTTCCGGCACAGTGTGCAAGACACCGATACGAAAAGTCAGTCCATCCGGTATTCCACATTGTCAGTTTGTGCTCGAACATCGTTCACAGCAGCAGGAAGCCGGATTCAGCAGGCAGTCATGGTGCAGAATGCCCGTTATTGCCAGCGGACAATTGTTACAAGAATATACTCACAGTATAACGGTCGGTAGTCGAATAACCGTTTCAGGATTCATTAACTCCCATCATGGGCGCAATGGTCTTAGCAAACTGGTTCTTCATGCCGAGCAGATTGAATTGATAGATTCTGGAGACTAGCCAAATGGCACGTTATTTCCGTCGTCGCAAGTTCTGCCGTTTCACAGCGGAAGGCGTACAAGAGATTGATTATAAAGACATTGCTACGCTGAAAAACTACATCACTGAAAGTGGTAAAATTGTACCTAGCCGCATCACCGGCACTCGTGCAAAATATCAGCGTCAGCTCGCTCGTGCTATCAAGCGTGCACGCTACCTGTCTTTGTTGCCTTATACTGATCGTCATCAGTAATAGGCACAGTCCATTCACGACTTTGAGAGGATAAGGTAATGCAAGTTATTCTGCTTGATAAAGTAGCGAACCTGGGTAGCCTGGGTGATCAAGTTAACGTTAAAGCGGGTTATGCCCGTAACTTCTTAGTTCCACAGGGCAAAGCTGTTCCTGCAACTAAGAAAAACATCGAATTTTTCGAAGCTCGCCGCGCTGAACTGGAAGCTAAACTGGCTGACGTTCTGGCAGCAGCACAAGCTCGTGCAGAGCAAATCAAAGCACTGGGCGCTGTGACTATCGCTTCTAAAGCGGGTGACGAAGGTAAACTGTTCGGTTCTATCGGTACTCGTGACATCGCTGATGCAGTTACTGCTGCTGGTGTTGCTGTATCTAAGAGCGAAGTTCGACTGCCTAACGGCGTTCTGCGTACTGTTGGTGAGCACGAAGTTCACTTCCAGGTACACAGCGATGTATTCGCACAGTTGAACGTTAGCATTGTTCCAGAAGCTTAATCTCTGATTAGCTACAAGAACATGTGAACAAAAAACGCTGGCAATGCCAG
Organism: Xenorhabdus sp. PB61.4; assembly: GCF_963894935.1. Lineage (NCBI taxonomy): Bacteria > Pseudomonadati > Pseudomonadota > Gammaproteobacteria > Enterobacterales > Morganellaceae > Xenorhabdus > Xenorhabdus sp. PB61.4. The sequence continues at coordinate 49,386 of NZ_CAWQJR010000184.1, read as the reverse complement.
CGTTTTTTGTTGGTTATAAATCAAAAGATATTTTACAAAAGTAAAATCCACTATTTTTAATTCCTTAGTGCGTTTACCCATTCAGGCAGGGCTGTTATGCTTGAGCCTTTATTTATCCAATAAAGGTAATTTCATGACAAAACCTTCTTTTGAATCTATTGAAGCACGTGCAAGCTACGGTATTGGTTTGCAGGTTGGACAACAATTGCAGGAATCCGGTTTGCAAGGGCTGGAGCCAGAAGCTTTACTGGCAGGTCTGTGTGATGCACTGGAAAGCCGTGCTCCGGCGCTTCCTGTAGAAGAACTGCATCGTGCTCTGCGTGAAGTACATGAGCGTGCCGATGGTGTTCGTCGTGAGCGTCAGCAGGCGATGGCAGAAGAAGGCAAAAAGTTCCTGGCAGAAAACGTACAGCGTGAAGGTGTGAGCAGCACTGAGTCTGGTTTGCAGTTCTCTGTTCTGACTCAGGGTGATGGTGCAATCCCGGCTCGCAGTGACCGTGTTCGTGTTCACTACACCGGCCGTCTGATCGATGGCACTGTATTTGACAGTTCTGTACAGCGTGGAACGCCAGCAGAATTTCCTGTCAGTGGCGTGATCCCAGGCTGGATTGAAGCTCTGACGCTGATGCCTGTTGGCTCCAAGTGGGAACTCTATATTCCTCACAACCTGGCTTACGGTGAGCGCGGTGCAGGTGCTTCCATTCCTCCTTACAGCACTCTGATCTTTGAAGTAGAATTACTTGAGATCCTGTAATTCTGAACAATAAAATAGCTGGATAACCGGCTATTTTATTTTAGAAAATGCAGAGGTGTATATGTTACAACAGATCTGCCAACTTGCACGGGAAGCAGGCGCAGCCATCATGTCCGTTTATCATGATGAGCAACCGATGCAAATAAAGCATAAAACCGATGATTCACCCGTTACTGCTGCGGATATTGCCGCTCATAAGATTATCAAAGCAGGGCTGACACGTATTTCACCTGATATTCCATTGATATCAGAGGAAGACCCACCGACATGGGATGAGAGAAAAAACTGGCGTCGTTACTGGCTGGTTGACCCATTGGATGGCACGAAAGAATTCATTAATCGGAATGGTGAATTTACGGTCAATATCGCACTGATTGAAGAGGGTGTTCCTGTCATGGGGGTTGTGTATGTCCCAGTACGTGACGTCCTTTATTCAGGGCATGAGCGGCATGCATGGAAGGAAACTAACGGGCAGAAATTCCCAATCAAAGTTGTTTCTGCAACACCACCCACTGTCGTGGTTAGTCGTTCTCATATGGATGATGAGCTGAGGGATTATCTTACCCAGTTAGGGGCTCACCAAACACTGTCAGTCGGATCATCACTTAAATTTTGTATGGTAGCTGAAGGGAAAGCCCAGCTTTATCCTCGCTTCGGGCCGACAAATATCTGGGATACTGCCGCAGGCCATGCTGTTGCACTTGCTGCAGGTGGGCATGTTACTGACTGGGCAGGAAAAACTCTGGACTATACGCCGCGTGAATCGTTTTTAAACCCGGGGTTTAGGGTGACGATTTTTTAATGGGGTAAAGTGATAATGGTTCCTGACGAAACCATTATCACCAGCCAATATCATCGGATATTTTTAATATAACCGATTAATTTTTCAGTTCTTCTTTGATCAAAGCAAGGACGTGCTTGATATCTTCATTGTTCAACTTGCCATCTTTGACAAACTGTACGATACCGTTTTTATCCAACACAATAATTGCTGAACTTTTAGGTTCCAGACCCCATGCTTGTTTGGCAACACCATCACTATCGACAATAAATTGTGACCACGGGAATTCTTTCTTACTGTCTTCAAGGCTGCTACGGACGAAAGCACTGGTGCCGAAGATAGCATCATCAGTGTTTACAACGCTGGTTGTCTGATATTTATCTTTCGGGAGATCAGCGGCTTTTAGGGCCTGAATAAGAGGGTCATTCATCTCTTTGGCAGAGCTGCGTCCGGCAATATGCTGGATAGTTCTGACTTTCCCCGGCAGTTCTGCACTGCTCCATTGCTGATAGCTAAACTTACCGTTGTTGAGAAGGAGTTCACCTTTGTCTGCTATAATTACGGCAGGCACAGGTTGCCCGACAGTAATGTTATGAGCAAATGCAGCAATTGAAGTTAAACTCAATATTAAAGCTAACACTATGTTTCTTAGCATATTTATTCCTTACTTAGCATGATGTGACATGTTATCAGGGAGTATCATACCCAGCATAGCGACTGTTAACTGGTCTGCTCTCATAAAATAAAACAATTTGGTAACATTTAAAATAAAATATAAGTAAACCTTCAACAAGGATAACATAATGCTCTATTTTTTCATTATGTTACGCCAAAACAGCGGTTGAATCTTCAGTATTCGGGAACGAATTTCCAGATGCAGAGTCTATAGAACGTACACAGCCGTGATGTACCTTTTGATTCACTAATTGCGCAGTACAGAAAAATAGTATCGTAAGAAGCATGGAGGAGTAAAAAAGAGATGAAAATCTTTCAGCGCTATAATCCACTAAAAATTGCTCTCTACGTAAAAACCCTATTCCGTGGAAGGTTATATATCAAAGACATGGGTGCCTTTGAATTTAATTATGGGAAAATTCTGCCTCCCAAAATAAAAGATAAACGCCATTTCAATGTCATGAGTGAAGTTAACCAGCAGGTGTTGCTTCTACAAGCCGAAATGGGGTAGTTCCAAAATAAAATAGTTTTGGGAACTGAATGAACGGCCTTTCGGCCGTTTTTTGTTGGTGTTTCTTATTGGGATTTATTCAGATATTGCCGGTTCTGTTGGGCTACTGGAAGGGGGTGGAGTATCAACAATTTTGGTTACCAGTAATTGGTCGATTTTATAATTATCAATATCTACCACTTCGAATTTATATCCGCTGAACTTCACATAATCAGTACGCTTCGGAATTTTCCGCAGGCGGAACATCATAAAACCAGCAATCGTTTCATAATTGCTGGAGTCCGGGAAATCTTCAATATCCAGAACTCGTAACACATCTTCTATGGGCGTGCCGCCTTCGACTAACCAGGAATTTTCATCACGGACAACAATCTGTTCTTCCTGACCCTGACCGATTAAATCCCCCATTAAAGTCGTCATAACATCATTCAGCGTTATCACACCCATTACCAGTGCGTATTCATTCAGAATGATGGCAAAGTCATCTCCGGCAGCCTTGAAACTTTCCAGTGTGTCAGATAGCGAAAGGGTATCAGGGATCATCAGTGCATTGCGGATTTGAACACCATTTTTCAGGTTGAGACTTTGCCCACTCAGGACACGGTTCAGTAAATCTTTGGAATCAACGTAGCCCATGACGTGATCAATATCGCCGTCGCAAACAAGGAATTTCGAGTGTGGATGAGTAGAAATCTTTTCTTTGATACTGTTTTCGTCTTCATTCTTATCAAAATAAACCACACTTTCGCGGGAGGTCATGGCAGACGGAACTGTACGGGATTCCAGCTCGAAAACATTTTCAATTAACTCATGCTCTTGCTTACGTAATACACCGGCGACAGCTCCAGCTTCAACCACAGCATAAATATCATCAGAGGTAATATCTTCATTACGGGCCATCGGGATTTTAAAAATCTTGAATATGCAGTCGGCAAGCCCATTGAACAGCCAGACTAAAGGCCGGGATATTGCCAGACAAAAACGCATTGGATTCACAATCCGGATAGCAACGGCTTCAGGCTTAATCATTCCAAGACGTTTGGGGGTTAAATCAGCAAGTAGAATGAAAAGGCTGGTTACGATAATAAAAGAGCAGATAAAGCCGAGTTGTTCCGCCCAGTCATGGGGCATGAAACGGGTCAGTAGTGACTTAATGGCAGGCGAAAATGCTGATTCTCCAACAACACCAGCGAGGATTGCTACTGCATTCAGACCAATTTGTACGACGGTAAAAAAGCGGCCCGGAGTTTCCTGTAACTTAAGAACGCGGGCAGCATTAATATTCCCCTCGTTCACCATTAGTTTTAGTTTTATTCTTCTTGAAGCAGCCAGAGAAATTTCAGATAACGAAAAAAATGCGCTGATAGCACAAAGCAAGAGTATGATTAATAAACTGTTTAACATAAAGTATCCATGTCTTATCTTCAGTGGCAGGGTAGTTTTTTATTTGAATAACACTGAAGAAAGGAGTGAAAAATTACACAAATAAAAACTTACGGCACTAATAATATGCCGTAAGATAAATGAATTTAGTCAAGTAATTATAACATTGGGTTGACTAAACTGGCTAGTTTCTGGACGTAGGTGGAAAACAGATCCCCGTTCCTCCCAGCCCACAGTATCCTTCCGGGTTTTTCATCAGGTATTGCTGGTGGTAATCTTCCGCAAAATAGAATGGTCCGGCTGCCCGGATCTCTGTGGTGATCGTGCGCTGATCGCCATTCTCATCCATCGCCAGCTGATATTGTTCGAAACTTGCGACTGCCTGAGCATATTGCTCAGGAGAAACGGTATAAAGAGCTGAACGATATTGTGTACCAATATCACCATGCTGACGCATTCCTTGTGCCGGATCGTGATTTTCCCAGAACAGTTTTAATAATTGGCTATAGGTAATTTTTGTCGGGTCAAACACAATTCTGACAACTTCAGCATGCCCGGTTAAGCCTGAACAAACCTCTTCATAGGTCGGATTGGGCGTGATGCCGCCACTGTAGCCGGCTGAAGTGGTATAAACCCCTTCCTGTTGCCAGAACAGGCGTTCAACACCCCAGAAACATCCCATTCCTACATAAGCAATTTCCATATTTTCAGGAATGTTATCTATCGCATGCTGTGTAACGTAATGATAGGGTGATACAGTTAATGGTAATTCTCTACCGGGTAATGCACTTTGTTCAGAAACATGTTGGCTTTCGTTAGTTGAATTTGGCAAGATTCTCTCCTGTTTATCATCTATTTTATGGTTATAGAGTTACTTGTGTATCTATAAAGCTTTACCAAAATTAATTTATGGCAGAATTTTTATACTGCTGAATATTACCCCTAAATAAATGTATTAGGAGTTAGCGTGTCACGATACTCTTTCATATTTGTGCTTTGTGTGTCTATCGCAACTCCATCGGTTTATAGTGCAAATTTACGATTGAAAGTGGAAGGACTTTCTGGCGAACTGGAAAAAAATGCCAGGGTGCAGCTCTCAAATATTAGTACTGATGAAGTTTCTCCCGATGGACGTTTTCGTGCCCGTGTCGAGAAAGCTATACGAAAAGGACTCAGGCCACTGGGATATTATGAGCCTACAATTGAATTCACTTATCAGGAAAATACGCCTCCTTCCCGTCCGGTTTTAACAGCAAAAGTCACTTTAGGAGAACCGGTTCGGATTGCCGGTGTTAAGGTTGATTTGGAAGGTGGAGCCAGAACCGATCCGGATTATGCGGCAATGATCAAAAAAAATATGCCGAAAGATGGGACGATCCTGAATCATGGTGAATATGAAAGTTTTAAGAGTGCGCTGAATAACCTTGCTCTCAGGAAAGGGTATTTTGATGCCGAAATGAAAAAAAGTGAGCTGGAAGTCTCTAAAGAACGGCATGTATCTTACTGGGATTTTGATTTTGATAGCGGGCAGCGTTACCGTTTTGGCCCTGTTAAATTTCAGGGTTCACAAATCCGCGAAAACTACCTGAATAATCTGGTGCCATTTAAAGAAGGTGATTACTACTCTTCGGAAGAGCTGGCAGAGCTTAACCGTCGGTTGGCAGATACCGGTTGGTTCAATTCGGCGGTTGTCGTACCTGATTTTAAAACGGGTCGCGAGAGTAAAGATAAAATATTACCACTGGATGCTTCACTAGTTCCCCGCTCTGCCAACTATGTTGAGTTAGGTGGAGGGTATGCAACAGATGTCGGTCCCCGTGTTCAGGTAAAATGGAAAAAACCGTGGCTGAATTCCCGGGGGCATAGTTTAAGCACCAGTATCAATGTTTCCAGACGTGATCAGGTGATTGATGCGTCTTATAAAATGCCACTTAAGGCTAACCCGCTTGAGCAGTACTACGAATTGCAAACCGGTTATAAACGTAAAGAACTTAACGATACCACTTCTGATACAGCAACTTTAAACCTCTCCCGCAACTGGGATCTCTCCACCGGCTGGCGGTATGGTGTCAACCTGCGCTGGAGCCTCAGCCACTTTACACAGGCTAATGTGACCAATACTACTGCGTTGCTTTATCCGGGAGCTAATGTCAGCCGAATCCGCCAGCGTGGAGGCACGATGCCTTACTGGGGGGATAGCCAGCGCTATTCGATTGATATCTCTGATACAACCTGGCATTCAGATGTCGATTTTATGGTTTTACAGGCTCACCACGTCTGGGTCAGGACATTACGTGATAAACATCGTTTTGTTGTGCGCGGCGATCTTGGCTGGATAGAAACCAATCAATTTGAGAGAGTGCCACCTGATTTGCGTTTCTTCGCTGGGGGTGATCGCAGTATTCGTGGTTACAAGTATCAGAAAATTTCACCTAAAGACAGTGATGGTAAATTGACGGGTGCATCAAAACTGGTTATTGGCTCGCTGGAGTATCAATACAATGTTCATGGCAACTGGTGGGGAGCTATGTTTGTGGATACCGGTGAAGCAGTCAATGATATCAAAAGGAGTAACTTCAAAACCGGTGCAGGTATTGGCGTGCGCTGGGCTTCTCCCGTCGGGCCGATTAAGTTCGACCTTGCTTCTCCTGTAGGGGACAAAAATAATCATGAGGTTCAGTTTTACATTGGCTTAGGGGCTGAACTATGAGGTGGGTAAAAAGAGTTAGTATTGCTTTCCTGCTGATTGTTGGCCTGTTGCTCATCACGGTTGTGGGATTAGTGACAACACAAACCGGCCTGCATTTTATGATCAACAGTGCAACGCGTTTGGTTCCGGGGCTGGAGATAGCAAGTGTCAGTGGCGGCTGGCGTGATTTAACACTGAAAGGCATTAAATATAAGATGCCGGGTATTGATGTTAATGCTGATAATTTTCACCTCTCACTACGGCTTTCCTGTTTACATCGCAGCCATATCTGCGCCAATGCCCTGACAACGGAAGGAGTCTCTGTTCTGGTGAATACCGCTGAACTTCCGTCGTCAGAGAAATCGCCGGATTCTGAGCCATTAACTGAATTGAAAACGCCGTATCCTATCGAGTTGGATCTTCTTTCCTTAAAGAATATCCACGTCAAAGTCGATGATATGGCGATTGATTTAGGTGAATTTAATGCGGGAGCACAGTGGCAGGAAAAGCATCTGACATTAAAACCGATACAAATCAGTAATCTTTTGATTGCACTACCTAAAAAGCCTATTGAGCCTACTGAACAAAAATCCCAGTCAAAAACTGAATCTGAACAATCATTGGGTGAAATTTTAAAGACGCTGTTTGCCAAGCCACTTTTGGCAGACTTGCCTGCGGTTCCTATTCCTCTTGATATCACAGTAGAAAATATTCACGGCCGCCAGCTTCGTTTGGCGGGAGATACTGATATCACCATCAATGATGTGGAGCTGAAAGCCAGTAATCAGGGGCAGGATGTAGATATCAAAAACTTTAGCGTGAGTGCACCGGAAGGTTCTCTGGTAATACAGGGAACGGCAAAACTTGCTGAACAGTGGCCGGTTAAATTGTCAGTTAAGGGTAGTACTACGCTGGAACCCGTAAAAGGGCAACATTTTCAGGCAAAACTGGATGGTGCTTTGTTACAGCAACTTAATCTGGCATTAAAGCTTGCAGGGCCGGTGAATGCGGATCTGAATGTTCAGACGGAATTAGCTAAAGCAAACCTGCCTATGCGCCTGACACTGGTTAGTAAACACCTACAGTGGCCATTAACGGAAAAAGCGGAATATCAGCTGAATGATGTCAGGTTACTCCTGAATGGTAAAGCCAGCGATTATGACCTTTCCCTGCGTTCTGATATTAAAGGGAATGAACTTCCTCCGGCATTATTGGTTCTGGATGCGAAGGGAAATGAGGAGCTGCTCCGGCTCACTCGTTTGCGCCTGTCGGCATTACAGGGTAATGCCGATCTCACAGGTGTGGTTGACTGGAGTAAAGCCATTAGCTGGAATGCTCAGTTGCACCTGCATGGTATTGATACTGAAAAACAGTGGCCGGAATGGCCAGCCAGAATAGATGGCAAGGTAGCGGTTCGAGGTAGCTTATATGGCGGGAGCTGGCAGCTTCAGCTTCCTGAAATAGCCCTTGATGGTCATGTAAAGCAGAACAGTATCAAAATGCATGGCAAAGTTTCCGGTAATGCAGCGGGGCAATGGGATATCCCCCAATTTAACGTCATCTTTGGGCGTAATACGCTGGATGTTAAAGGCCGTCTTACTGATGAAAAATGGGAATTGGATGGCGATATTCATGCACCACAACTAAATGGCCTGTTGCCGGGGCTGTCTGGTGTAGTTATGGGGGATTTGAAACTACGTGGCAACCTCAAAGCACCTCAGGTCGTTGCAGACTTAAACGCGCGTGGTGTGCGCTGGCAGAATGATTTATCGGTAGATAGCGCGGTTATTAAAGGGGATTTACGGTCAACGGATCAAATTGAAGGCCGGTTATCAGTCATCATTCAGCAGCTGAAACAGGCCGATTTGGCTATCAATAATCTGGAGCTGAACGCCAAGGGCACAGAAAGACAGCATGACTTGCAATTACGGGTGGATGGCAGCCCTGTATCAGGCCATTTGGCCCTGAATGGCAGTTTTGACCGCAAACAGGAACGCTGGAAAGGTAATATCAATAATACCTATTTTGATACGCCTGTTGGCGAGTGGCGTTTAAGTAAAGCGGTGACGTTTGATTACCAAAATTTACAGCAGAAAGTGATCGTTGGTACTCATTGTTGGCTGAATCCGAATGCTCAGCTCTGTATCCCGAAACCGATAGAAGCAGGTAGCAGCGGGCAGGCTGATATCGTACTGGAGCGTTTTGATCTCGCCATGATCCAGCCATATCTGGATAAGACAACTCAGCTAAAGGGGATATTTAGCGGTAATGCTAATGTTAAATGGACGGAAGGGCATCAATTACCACAGGTAAAAATGGCGCTTGCAGGTGATGGCGTTCAGCTTCGACAGGTTGTGGAAGGTTCTACGTTACCCGTTGATTTCGAAAGGCTGACTCTGAATGCAGGCCTGAAAAACGGAAAGGTTGATTTATCGTGGTTGTTTAAACTGGTCGGCAATGGCCAATTAGATGGTCATGTTCAGATAGATGATCTGGATGGACGGCGTAAATTATCTGGTAATGTCGATGCCCGTTTTCTTTCTCTTAATCTGATTAAGCCCATTTTGGATAAAGGTGAAAAAGCTGACGGAACTTTGAATGCAAACTTGAATCTTGGCGGGAGTGCCAAGAATCCATTGTTATATGGTTTTCTGAAGGCAGATATTTTTCAGGTTAATAGCCACTGGTTGCCATTTGATATTAACCAGAGTCAGTTATCCGTTTATTTTGATGGTGTTCGTTCTGATTTGGAAGGGGTCATTAAAACGCCTCAGGGGCAGCTTAATCTTCACGGGAATGCAGACTGGCGTAATTTAAATGCCTGGTCTGCCAGAGTCACTGCCTATGGGGATAAACTGCGGGTTACTGTGCCACCCATGGTTAAAATAGATGTAAGTCCTGATTTGGTTTTTGAGGCAACACCTCATTTACTGAAACTCAATGGTAATGTGGGTATCCCATGGGCCCGGATTACGGTTCAGGAGTTACCTGAATCTGCCGTAGGTATTTCTTCTGACGAAGTAATGTTGGATAAAAATCTTCAGCCGATAGAAAAGAAAAAGTCTTCCATTTTGATTCAAAGTGACTTAAATATTCACATAGGTAATGATGTTCGCTTGAATGCATTTGGCTTGAATGCTCAGTTGAAAGGAAATCTGAAAGTTATTCAGGATCAACAAGGTCTGGCGCTGAATGGTCAAATTGATATTCCGGATGGTCAATTTCGTGCTTATGGGCAGGATTTGCAGGTGCGCAAGGGGCTGATTATGTTCTCTGGCCCACCGGATCAACCACTGTTGAATATTGAAGCAATCCGCAATCCTGAATCGACAGCGAATAATGTCATCGCTGGTGTGAGGGTGATGGGGCTGGCAGATAAGCCTAAAATTGAAATTTTCTCTGAGCCGGTTAAATCGCAACAGGAAGCACTTTCTTACTTGTTGCGTGGTGAAGGCTTAGAAAAGGGAGGCTCTGACAACTCCCAGATGACTTCTATGTTGATCGGCCTCGGCGTTGCCCAGAGCGGTAAATTAGTAGGCAAAATAGGTGAAACCTTTGGTGTCTCTGATCTGGCTCTGGATACACAGGGAATTGGTGATAAATCGCAGGTTGTTGTGAGTGGTAAGATTACCAACGACTTACAGGTGAAATATGGCGTTGGTATTTTTGACTCACTGGCAACTCTGACCCTACGTTACCGGGTGATGCCAAGATTGTATCTGGAAGCAGTATCTGGTATTGATCAGGCTTTAGATCTGCTCTATGAGTTTGAGTTTTAACGATGCGAGTTATTGTTTATGGTAGCCTGAGGCGCAAACAAGGCAATCACCACTGGATGACCTATGCCCAACTTTTAGGAGAGCATCGGCTTGAGGGGTATGAAATTTATGACCTGGGGCATTATCCCGCGGTAGTCCGCGGCGAAGGCACTCTTGAATGTGAAGTTTATCGCATTACATCATCTATTTTGACTGAACTGGATGATTTGAAAAAGAACACTCAGGAATATCAAAGGGAATTGATCAAAACCCCCTACGGCAGCGCATGGATTTATTTATATATGCTATCTGTTGAGGGTCTTACCCGAATAGAAAGTGGTGACTGGCTGAAACGTCACGAAGAAAAATAACGATCTGTATTGTGTTTTTTTAGGATCACTCTAATTGACTAACTAAAAAAAGCCTCTGTGCCGATAAGAACACAGAGGTTTTTTACGATCAAAACTGGCTGTTATCCGTCAGGATTATTTTTTGGCAGCACGTTCGAAAGAAGTCAGGATTTCAGCTTTAGCTGCTTCAACATTTTCCCAGCCGTCAACTTTTACCCACTTGCCTTTTTCCAGATCTTTGTAGTGTTCAAAGAAATGGGTAATCTGAGAGCGCAGCAGTTCAGGTAGATCGTTCACATCTTTGATGTGATCGTATTCTTTGCTCAGTTTAGTATGAGGAACAGCAACCAGTTTAGCATCTTCACCGGATTCATCGGTCATTTTCAGCATACCAACCGGGCGGCAGCGAATAACGGAGCCTGGCTGCAATGGGTATGGAGTTGGAACCAGTACGTCAACCGGGTCACCATCAAGGGACAGAGTGTTGTTGATGTAACCGTAGTTGCACGGATAGAACATAGCCGTTGACATGAAACGGTCTACAAACAGAGCGCCGGAGTCTTTGTCGACTTCATATTTAATCGGATCCGCATTTGCCGGGATCTCAATGATAACGTAGATGTCTTCTGGCAGTTCTTTACCCGCCGGTACGTTGTTCAGGCTCATAAAAGGTTTCCTTCAATTTCAAACCAAAATGGAGTGCGGGGTATTATAGCCAAAACAGGCCTAAAGTAATTCCATTTTTCTGATTCGCGGAGTGAACCATAATTTATGAAAGGTGTATTTCTTTATAAAGACGAAATGAAAGAAATCAGACAAGAGTGAGAAATAAAGAGATTTGATTTCTTTTTATAGTGGTTCTAATATGACTTCATTATTTGAAGTCGTAGTGTATTGAGATTATGGATAAACAGATTTCAACGCTCCGAACGAGGCAGCGACGCACGTTAGAACAAATATTTAAAATGCCTGTTCCTTCTGGGATTAAGTGGTCAGATATTGAATCTCTTATTAAAGCATTAGGTGGAGAGATCAAGGAAGGACGAGGCTCGCGTTGTAAATTTATATTAAATGGCAGTATCGCCAATTTTCATCGTCCTCACCCATCTCCCGATACAGATAAAGGTGCTGTAGTCGGTTTACGGGAATGGTTGGATAGCATCGGAGTCACGCCATTATGAATAAACAACACACTAATATTATGGAAATAGCCGAACATCAGGCTGTCATTAGTTATGTGCCTGAAATTGGGATGTTTCGGGGAAAGTTTTTAGGGTTATCGGGTTATTGTGATTTTGTGGCTGACAGTATAGCTGGGTTACATGCTGAAGGGCGGCTATCACTGGATGAATATCTGGAAGATTGCCGTATCGCTAATATCGAACCCTATCAACAGCGTGAAAAAACAAAAAATTTCACATTGCGCTATCCTGAGTCCTTTGGAGAACGCTTAATCCAAGCGGCTGCGGAGCACCAGATGTCAATTAATGCGTTTATTCTTGATACGTTAGATGAACGTATTCACCATAAATAATATTCCTTAATTGAAGAGACGAAACTTCGTCTCTTCAATTAACTATTTAATAAATCGATTTATTCTTCGGGAAACTCAGCCATAAAACTTTCGGCTTTTTCCACCATCGATTTGGTTCCGACAAACAGTGGAACGCGCTGGTGCAACTCGCTTGGTTTGATATCCAGTATCCGGCTTGTACCGTCACTGGCTTTACCGCCAGCTTGTTCAGCCAGGAATGCAATCGGGTTGCACTCATATAACAAGCGTAATTTACCGGTCGGATGGCTGGCTGTACTTGGGTAAATGTAAATACCGCCTTTCAGCAGGTTGCGATGGAAGTCAGCAACGAGTGAACCGACATAACGGGTAGTGTAAGGGCGTTGAGTTTCTTCATCCTGCTCCTGACAATATTTGATGTATTTCTTCACACCCTGAGGGAATTTAATGTAGTTCCCTTCGTTAATGGAGTACATATTGCCTTTTGCCGGGAACTGAACTTTTTCATGAGTCAGGCAGAATACACCCAGAGAAGGATCATAAGTGAAGGTATGAACACCACAGCCAGTGGTGTAAACCAACATGGTGGATGAGCCGTAGACGACATAACCAGCCGCAACCTGACGATGGCCCGGTTGCAGAAAGTCTTCTTCAGTAACCGGTTGTCCGATCGGTGTAATTCGGTGGTAAATGGAGAAAATAGTACCAACGGAAACGTTTACATCAATATTCGAAGAACCATCCAGTGGGTCCATCAAAACAACATATTTTGCATTTTCTGCCCGGTCGCCATCAAAGATGACGATATCGTCTTCTTCTTCAGAAGCGATACCAGCTACTTCACCGCGAGCTTTCAGTGCTGCCTTGAGTTTTTCATTGGCATACAAGTCCAGCTTCATCTGAACTTCACCCTGAACATTTGAAACGCCGCTAGTGCCCAGAATATCCACGAGACCCGCTTTATTGATGTCCCGATGAATGATCTTGGCACCCAGTTTGATAGCAGAAAGTAATGCGGTCAATTCACCTGTAGCATGAGGAAAGTCGTGCTGTTTTTCGACGATGAATTCGCCTAATGTTTTCATGACGAAGGCCCTGATTTGGTTATGATTTTAAAAGAGTGCATCACATACGTGTTGCACTTAAGTGCGGGCAGTTTAGCTAAAGAATAGAATGATTGATAGGTCATTGCATTTCTAATCTATGATTTGATGGTTAGAATAGTGATACACTTCATGATATCGGATAGAAATAAATGCGTATTCATATTCTTGGTATTTGCGGAACTTTCATGGGAGGGCTGGCCATCCTCGCTCGCTCGTTAGGCCACGAAGTGACCGGTTCCGACGCCAATGTGTATCCTCCTATGAGTACTCTGTTGGAAAATCAGGGTATTGAACTGATCCAGGGATACGATCCTTCACAACTCAATCCTGTACCAGATATGGTGATCATCGGTAATGCCATGACGCGGGGCAATCCTTGTGTTGAGGCGGTTTTGGATCGTGGTATTCCTTATACATCCGGTCCGCAGTGGCTGCATGATCATGTTTTGCCGGAGCGTTGGGTTCTGGCGGTTGCAGGAACACATGGCAAAACGACAACAGCCGGAATGCTGGCATGGATTCTGGAAGCCTGTGGTTATAAGCCGGGATTTTTGATCGGCGGCGTACCGGGTAATTTTGAAGTTTCAGCACAACTGGGTGAAAGCCCGTTTTTCGTAATTGAAGCGGATGAGTATGATTGCGCTTTTTTTGACAAGCGTTCAAAATTCGTTCACTACAGCCCCCGCACGCTCGTTATGAACAATCTTGAATTCGATCATGCTGATATTTTCGAAAATTTGGCTGCGATTCAAAAACAGTTCCATCACCTTGTCAGAGTTGTGCCGGGAATCGGTAAGATCCTGGCCCCCGACCATGACATTAATCTGAAACAGGTTATCGGCATGGGATGTTGGAGTGAATTGGAATATACTGGTGAAACAGGGAGCTGGCAGGCAAAAAAAACGATTCAGGACAGCAGCACTTATCAGGTGTTCCATCATGGTGAGTTGGTCGGTGAAGTTAGCTGGTCATTAGTAGGTGAACATAATATGCATAATGGCTTGATGGCCATTGCAGCAGCTTACCATGTTGGAGTGCAACCTGCGGACGCTTGTCAGGTATTGGGTGACTTTATTAATGCCCGTCGCCGTCTGGAGTTAGTAGGTGAGGTGAATGGCATCTCGATTTACGATGATTTTGCTCATCACCCAACAGCCATTCTGGCAACGCTGGAAGCGTTGAGAAGTAAGGCAGGGGGTATGGCTCGTATCCTTGCTGTTCTGGAACCCCGCTCAAATACGATGAAACTCGGCATGAGCAAAAATGAGATAGCTCCTTCTCTGGGCCGTGCAGATGAAGTATTCCTGTTTCAGCCCGGTAATATTCCGTGGCAAGTTGCTGAGATTGCCGAACAGTGTATTCAACCCGCCCGTTGGTGTTCTGATATTGATGCGTTGGTGAGGATGATCGTTGAATCAGCTCAGCCCGGCGATCATATCTTGATTATGAGCAACGGTGGTTTTGGTGGTATTCATGAGAAATTACTGGCGGCGTTGAACAAGAAGGAACAGGCGGCCTGATTGTTTATGTGAGAGGATCGCAATGATCGGGCGATCCTCTGTGTGGCTAAATAGCGTTTAACCTATTATTAATTTACAGTTCTTGATCAAACAAATTGAGTATAGCTTCATAGAGCTGTGCCGTTGTAACGGCCTTTGTCGGGGTAGAAAAAACCGTATCATCCCCTGCGATGCTGCCAAGGATCCCTTCCGCTTTACCTAATGAATCCAGTAAACGTGCAATCAACTGAGCTGCGCCGGGGCTAGTGCGAATAACCACGACTGAATGATTATAATCGACATCCAATACCAGATTTTTTAATGGGCTGGTGGCAGTAGGAACACCTAATTCAGCTGGCAGACAGTAGACCATTTCCATTTTTGCATTGCGGGTTCTGACTGCACCAAATTTTGTCAGCATTCTGGAAACTTTAGACTGGTTAATGTTTTCAAAGCCTTCTTCCTGAAGTGCTGCAACAATCTCGCCCTGAGAGCTGAATTTTTCTTCTTTTAGTAATGCTTTGAAAGCTTTTACCAAATCTTCCTGTTTCGAAGGAATTCGCATATTTCACCATCGTTAAATCCGTTATGAAGTCAATATTATGCAAAAGAGTGAATTTTTATGCAAGGAAGGGACGGAAAGACCGTGACAGGATGCATAATTACATGATTGAACAAGGTAAATGTATTGTTAATAAAATGGAATCACTAGCAGTAAAAGAGAAGAACAGATTAATTAACTCATTAATTCATAAGATAGCAAGAATAATTCCTAAAAAAGTGCCCGTTATCTCATTAACAGATAAGCATTTTGTCTAAAATAAAGAACTTTGGTGTTCCATCCTCAGGCTATTAGGTAGATAATCTGGCTGTTAACAGATTGTTTTTAATACGTAGTGATGAGTAAAGCAGAAGGCTTATCCCATACCTGTATTGAATATGGTAAATTGAGCCTCTTAACCAGACAGATTTCAGTTTATTACAGCACTTAATTTTTAAAGGAGTATCAGGATGAAAGTTGCAGTTCTCGGTGCAGCCGGTGGTATTGGTCAGGCACTTGCCCTTCTACTCAAGACCCAGCTTCCTTCAGGTTCAGAACTTTCTTTGTATGACATTGCCCCAGTAACCCCAGGCGTTGCTGCCGATCTGAGCCATATCCCGACAGCAGTGAAGGTCACTGGTTTTGCGGGTGAAGATGCAACTCCTGCATTGGCAGGCGCAGATGTTGTATTGATTTCTGCTGGTGTAGCGCGTAAACCTGGTATGGATCGTTCAGATCTATTTAACATTAATGCAGGCATTATCCGTAATCTGGTTCAGCAGATCGCTAAAACATGCCCGAAAGCATTAATCGGAATTATTACTAACCCTGTGAACACGACTGTAGCAATCGCTGCTGAAGTTCTGAAAAAAGAGGGTGTGTACGATAAAAACCGTCTGTTTGGTATAACAACGCTGGATATTATCCGCTCTAATACCTTCATTGCTGAACTGAAAGGCAAAAAACCAGAAGAGCTGGAAGTTCCTGTTATTGGTGGTCACTCTGGGGTAACTATTCTGCCATTACTGTCTCAGATCCCTGGTGTCAGCTTCACTGCTGAAGAAGTTGAAGCTCTGACAAAACGTATCCAGAATGCCGGTACTGAAGTTGTTGAAGCAAAAGCGGGTGGCGGATCTGCAACTTTGTCTATGGGACAAGCAGCTGCCCGTTTCGGCCTCTCCCTGATCCGTGCTTTGCAGGGTGACAGCAATGTTATCGAATGCAGCTATGTAGAAGGTGATGGCGAACACGCTCGCTTCTTCGCACAACCTATTCGCTTAGGTAAAAATGGTATTGAAGAACGTTTAGACATTGGTCAGTTGAGTGAGTTTGAACAAAACGCACTGAATAATATGTTAGACGTTCTGAAAAAAGATATTGAATTAGGCGAAAAATTTATTAATGGTTAATTAAATTAATTCTAAATTTATTAATATACGAATTAACTTAAATATATTAGATAACTAAAACCGCTAACTTAAATACAGTTAGCGGTTTTTCTTTTCAATAATTATATTGATAGCTAATTATTCTTTTTTCTCTCTGACTTTCCTTTCTAATAATTCTCCGGTATGGGGATCGAAATAACGGCTGGGCCATATTTCAGACGGATGAATACCTAAATAATTTGCTATTATCCATTCTCCCTTGGGCCATGGGCGAGAAAGAGTATTCGCCAAAGTTGATGAGCTTAATCCTGATTCACGGGAAACAGCGGCCAGAGTTGTTCCACGTTTACGTAAAGCAGCAATAATATCAGCAGGATGCCAATCCGATTTCATAGAAATCATTTTTTTAATCCTTTCCTATTAAATTTAGAGCCACATTAGTGGTATAACTAAAGCGTTAGAGTGAAATTAATAACGAACATGGATCTGTTATTAAGAAAATAAAATAACATTATTTTTTCTAAAAATATTTCTAATTTTTTCTTAATAACTTCTTTTTTGAACTTGGTTACAAAAATAGAGAAACATTATGAAAAAAGAGTGGTATACGGCAATGGAGTTGACCGGTGTAGGTGAGTTACCTAGATCACCACAAGGAGTGAATGCCAGAGCGAAACGTGAAGAATGGATGAGACAAAAGCGTGCTGGTGTTCAGGGTAGGGCAATTGAATATCACTATTCTTGTTTTCCTGAAACAACATTAGCAGCTCTGGAACTTAATGAAATATCGCCTGAATATCAGGTTCAGAAACAAGACCCTCTATCTATTTGGGTAAGTGCATTTAATTTACTCACAGATGAAGAAAAGGAGGTAATTACAGAAGTGATACTAAGAGATGGTATAAGAAGTTTTTTGGAAAAAATTCTAGCTACCTGAGTCAGCTTTTGAAAAGCCAAATTGAAAAACAAAGGGTATAAAATTTGGTTTTCTCTTCACTGCTCCGGTAATAAGCGAGGAGAGAGAGATGAAAAAAGAATGGTATTCTGCAAAGGAGCTCATTGGCCTCGCTGGTCTGCCATCATCCCCTCAGGGGGTAAACCTGATGGCAAGACGTGAAGGTTGGGAACAGCGTCGTAAGCGTGGGGTGCAGGGAAAAGCGCTCGAATATCATGTCAACAGCCTGCCTGAAGATGTTCTGAATGTACTGGCCGTGAGTGAAAGCTCGGTTGAGTACTACCGGAACAAACGGCAAGATCCGTTTATGATTTGGGTGGAAGCTTATTATCAACTGACCAAGCCCGAAAGGGAGCGCATGGTTAAGTTCATTTTACGCAAAGGACTAGCCAGTCTTGTACAATACACAGGAATTCAAGAATTTGAAAACAAAGGCAGTATCTCAGACTGAACAGTCTGAGATACTGATTGCATAAGCTCAGGAAAGTCGCTGTACAGCGATATGGGCAAGTCCCACAAGGGCCGCTTTGTATGGAGACTCATCAAGTACTTGTAACGCTGAAATTGCCTTATCAGCTTCTTCCTCGGCCCGTTGGCGGGTGTAATTGAGTGAACCACACTGTTTCATCGTTGTAAGCACAGTATCCAACAAATGGCGGCCATTACCTTTTTCAATCGCCTCGCGGATCAATGCTGATTGCTCAGGAGTTCCGTGATTCATCGCATGTAAGAGCGGAAGAGTCGGCTTACCTTCATTCAGATCATCCCCGGTATTTTTTCCGAGCGTATTATCATCGGAATCGTAATCTAAAAGATCATCGATCAACTGGAATGCAGTACCAAGATAGCGACCATAATCGCGTAGTGCTGCTTCCTGATCCGAGGTTGCATTGGACAAAATAGCGGAAGAATGTGATGCCACTTCAAACAGGCGCGCCGTTTTGCTGTAAATGACGCGCATGTAATCATCTTCTGAAATATCCGGATCATTACAATTCATCAACTGCATCACTTCGCCTTCTGCAATGACATTCGTGGCATCGGACATCAGTTTCAGCACGCGCATTGAGTTGAGGTCAGTCATCATTTGAAACGAACGGGTATAGATAAAATCACCGACCAGTACGCTGGCTGCATTGCCATACATGGCATTAGCCGTTGCCCGACCGCGACGCATATCGGATTCATCTACGACATCATCATGAAGCAGGGTTGCTGTATGAATAAATTCTATCAGGGCAGCAACTTTGATATGTTTCTCTCCCTCATGACCCAGTGCCTTAGCGACCAGCACGGCAATCATTGGGCGAATGCGTTTGCCACCGCCACTAATAATGTAATAGCCAAGCTGGTTGATAAGCGCAACATCAGAATTTAATTGGTTAAGAATGGTTTCATTAACCGCTGCCATATCATCAGCTGTAAGTTTAATTATCGATTCTAAGTTCATGTTTTGGCTTCGGACTCTGATTCAGAGCTGTGCTCATTAATTAGTATATCAATAGATATCACGTTTTATTGATTGTACTTGAAAAACCGTTCAAATAAATGACAATCGAAAAACTCCGCTTTTTTCTCATCTGTTCTAATTCTGCTCTTGTCTTCCAAACGGTTTTTGCGTAGAATTCGCGCCCTATTGTGAATATTTTATAGCGCGCTCTGGAAAGAATTTTAGGGGGTGCGCGGAAAGCGGAGTTTATATGTACGCGGTTTTCCAAAGTGGTGGTAAACAACACCGAGTAAGCGAAGGTCAGACAATTCGCTTGGAAAAGCTGGACATCGCAACAGGTGAAACTGTTGAGTTTGACCAGGTTCTGATGGTCGCTAATGGCGAAGATATCCAGATCGGCGCTCCAGTAATCGAAGGCGTTAAAGTTAAAGCTGAAGTAGTTGCACACGGTCGTGGCGAGAAAATTAAAATTGTTAAGTTTCGTCGTCGTAAACACAGCCGTAAGCAGCAGGGCCACCGTCAGTGGTTCACTGAAGTTAAGATCACTGGCATCGCTTAAGATATTAGGAGAGCAGATAAATGGCACACAAAAAGGCTGGCGGCTCGACTCGTAACGGTCGCGATTCCGAAAGTAAACGTCTGGGTGTAAAACGTTTTGGTGGTGAGTCTGTATTAGCAGGCAGCATCATCGTTCGTCAACGTGGTACTAAATTCCACGCAGGCAACAACGTAGGTTGTGGCCGTGACCACACCCTGTTCGCATTAGCTGACGGAAAAGTTAAATTCGAAGTTAAAGGTCCACAAAACCGTAAATTTATCAGCATCGTAGCTGAATAAGTTTTTTGAACTTCGATCGAATCGGAAGCCCTGCAATGTGTGTTGCGGGGCTTTTTATATTTTGGATTACGCCATCTCTGGGTACGATCTGCCATCCAGCTTTATAGTGGCTATCCTACGGAGAAAAGTGATGAAATTTGTAGATGAAGCCAGAATACTGGTTGCAGCGGGAGATGGTGGCAATGGCTGTGTCAGCTTCCGTCGTGAAAAATATATTCCAAAAGGTGGGCCGGACGGCGGTGACGGCGGTGACGGCGGTGACGTCTACCTGCTGGCAGATGAAAACCTTAATACCCTGATTGACTACCGTTTTGAAAAATCCTTCCGCGCTGAACGTGGGCAAAACGGTCAGAGCCGTGATTGCACCGGCAAACGTGGTCAGGACATTACCATTAAAGTTCCGGTAGGAACCCGTATCCGCGATATCGCTACAGGAGAGATTCTGGGTGATATGGTGCGTCATGAGCAACGTCTGATGGTTGCCAAAGGCGGCTTCCACGGGCTGGGCAACACCCGCTTTAAATCCTCGGTTAACCGTGCTCCGCGCCAAAGAACAATGGGAACACCGGGAGAAACTCGTGACCTGATGCTGGAGCTGATGCTGCTGGCTGATGTCGGTATGCTTGGTATGCCGAATGCGGGTAAATCCACCTTCATCCGAGCGGTTTCGGCAGCCAAACCTAAAGTGGCTGATTATCCATTTACTACACTGGTACCAAGCCTTGGCGTTGTACGTATGGATAATGAGCAGAGCTTCGTAGTCGCTGATATTCCCGGTCTGATTGAAGGCGCATCAGAAGGTGCAGGCTTAGGTATCCGTTTCCTGAAACATCTGGAGCGTTGCCGTGTTCTGTTGCATCTAATTGATCTGTGCCCGATCGATGAATCTGATCCAGTAGAAAATGCCCGTATTATTATCAACGAGCTGCATAAGTACAGTGAGAAACTGGCTGAAAAACCACGTTGGCTGGTATTCAATAAAGTTGATCTGACTGATCCAGAAGAAGCTAAGCTGAAAGCGAAAGCAATTGCGGATGAACTGGGCTGGGAAGGCGATTACTACATGATTTCAGCCGTGAATCGTCAGGGTGTGAAAGAACTCTGCTGGGATATCATGGACTTCATTAAAGTTCAGCCTCGCCAGATGAATGCTGAAGAAGGCACTCAGCCGGAAAAAGTTGAATTCATGTGGGATGACTATCATAAGGAACAGTTGCAACAGGTATCTGAGGAAGATGATCTGGATGACGACTGGGACGAAGAAGATGAAGAAGGGATTGAGTTTATTTATAAACGCTAATCGCTTATTTCAGATGCTTTAATGATGAAAAAGGGTGCTGTTAGAGCGCCCTTTTTTATCTCTGAGATGCTCTACTTATCAATTATTCTGATAGAGAGATTTATATAAATGATGCTCGAAACGGACCAGAGGCGCTCGACGATTCCGTAGATTTTCTGGAGTAACAGAGTAGGATGAAATAAATTGGACGAAAGCAATCTGTTGCCCACTGGCCGCTGTCATAAAGCCCGCAAGATTATACACCCCTTGCAGTGAACCTGTTTTGGCAAATACCTTACCATCCACACCCGCAGTATGAAGTCCCGGACGATAGGCTAACGTGCCGTCAAAACCTGCTTTAGGTAACATAGAGATGATATCCAGCTCATTGTTGTGTTGCGCGATGAATTGCAGGATTTCCATCATTGTTGAAGGGGTGATGAGATCGTGACGTGAAAGACCAGAACCATCAACGATGACTGCATTACCGATATCAATATCGGCTTTTTGTTTTAGAATTTGGCGGACAGCATCAGAACCGGAACGCCATGTACCGGGAACATTAAAGTAATAATGGCCCAGAGTGCGATAAACCGTATCTGCTATCATATTATCTGATTTTTTTAGCATCACTTTGAGCAAATCAGGTAAAGGTGCCGATTGATTCATTGCCAGCGTTTTTTCGGGCTGCTGAGGAAATGATTGGCGCCGTAGATGGCCTTTCAGTTCAATTCCGGCGAGACGTAATTCATTTTTCAGAATAGTTCCAGCATAACTTGCCCCATTCTGGACAGCAAATGCCAGTGGCAAGGGTTCATCGCGCTGAGTCAGGCAGCCAGTCAGGGTATATCGGTTTAATTCGCCAGTGGTTACATCAAGTTCACAGTATTTTGCTTCCGATGAGCCTTTAGCGAGCGTTTTAACTTCGCTGAAGACGTTGACAGGATAATAGGAAGGCGTGTGAACAATAGCTGGTTCATTAGCCTGTTCTGCGCTATAGAGTAGGACAGAAAAGCAGTTTTTATCGACAATGGCAGCGCCGGGAGGCGCGCTAAAACATTGGGTCATATCATTCCATACCCATCCTGGCGCTTTATCGTGGCTGGAGAAAAGAGAAATGTCGATGATGAGATCGCCATTAATCTGGTGTATACCCGACTGTTTCAGCTTCTCAACCATATTGCGTAGTTGCGTGCGCGTCAGTGATGGATCGCCGACAAAGCGGGCAATAAGGTTACCCTTTAATTTGCCATCTTCAATATTGGCATTGCTTTCCAGCGTTGTGACAAAACGAAAATCTTTGCCAAGCTGTAATAAGGCAGCTAATGCTGTCACTATTTTCTGAGTACTGGCGGGTAATGCCAGTTGCTGACCACGATAATCAATAATTGGTGCTTTTTCACCGATTTTTTGGGCGATAAATGAGACATTGGCCCCTGCTGGCAAATATTCAATATTCTTCTCAATTGAAGAAGCGTTTGCATTAAAAACGCTCAGGCTCAAACTGAGCATACAAGCTATTTTGCTGGTAACTTTTAAAAGAGCCATAGATCTCGCATATAAATGTGGGTGTATTTCAATAAAATTTGTATTAATAATACTAAGACGCAATTCAGGAAAAAGTAAACGATGATCCATCACCAACTCTACGTTAAAATGATAGATTAGCAGGTAGAATGTGTATGTGAACTATCAGACTATTCTGTAGTTTACGCCCCTTTTATTGTCTGGAAGCCCGCCTGATAGGGTGTGCTCATTGTGTTGCAATATATTGCAATCTACTGTTATTGCAAAATAAGTTACCTTTTTGCAAAAATCAGGAAGATGTTGTCTGGGCTTAGGATTGATTTAGAGGTTTAATAAATGAAACAAATTCCGATGACGGTACGTGGCGCGGATAAATTGCGCGAAGAATTAGAACATTTGAAAAATGTACGTCGCCCTCAAATTATTGCTGCAATCGCTGAGGCACGTGAACACGGTGATTTGAAAGAAAATGCCGAATATCATGCTGCCCGTGAGCAACAGGGGTTTTGTGAAGGCCGTATTCAAGAAATTGAAGCTAAACTTTCTAATGCGCAGGTGATAGATATCACGAAGATGACCAACAATGGCCGCGTGATTTTTGGTGCGACGGTAACGGTGCTGAATGTTGATTCTGATGAAGAACAGACTTACCGCATTGTGGGTGACGATGAAGCGAATATCAAAGAAAATCTGCTTTCGGTTAATTCACCTATTGCCCGTGGCTTAATTGGCAAAGAAGTGGATGATGTCGCTGTGATTGAAACACCTGGCGGTAAAGTGGAATATGAAGTTCTGAACGTCGAGTATGTTTGATATCCAGCTTAAAAGCTAAGCTTTCCTTCCCACACGATGTGTGCGGGAAGGAAAATGGTAAGTGGTCATAATACCGGTAATGATAATGAAAAGGCCCGATGAGGTCTTTTTTTGTCATGATAAAATGGCACTTTTGTATAAAGATATTGAGATTATTTCGGTAAACTAATCTTACGCTCTTCAGTAGGGCGATAGAGAACTAGCATTTTTCCAATAATTTGCACATTATATGCACCAGTTTCACGAACAATAGCTTCCGCGATCAAAGTTTTGATTTCACGGTCTTCGCCTGCAACTTTGACTTTGATAAGCTCGTGATGCGAAAGGGTTTGTTCGATTTCGGCCAATACGCCTTCAGTCAGTCCGTTGTTACCGATCATGACAACAGGCTTTAATGAATGAGCGAGACTTTTCAGGTATTGCACTTGTTTCTTGTTAAGAGTCATCGTTTTTTTGCTTAGTTGGGATTGAAAACGACCTATTCTACCGCCATCTCTTATCTATCACCATAAGTGTGTGGTGTGGTTTGATAAGAGAGTGAAAAAAATAAGACTCTCTGTTAGTAACAGTTGGAAAGAACAATGGCCAATAAAAAACGCTCAGCAAGCTCAAGTCGCTGGTTACAAGAACATTTTAGTGATAAATATGTTCTTAAGGCGCAGAAAAAAGGGCTTCGCTCCCGCGCTTGGTTTAAACTTGATGAGATACAGCAAAGCGACAAAATATTTAAACCGGGCATGACCGTTGTTGATTTAGGCGCTGCTCCAGGTGGGTGGTCTCAATACGTAGTCAGTCAGATTGGTGGACGTGGTCGGGTCATTGCCTGCGATCTTTTGCCAATGGATCCCATTGTCGGCGTTGATTTTCTGCAAGGGGATTTTCGTGATGAACAGGTATTGAAAACATTACTTGAGAGAGTTGGTGATAATAAAGTCCAGGTCGTCATGTCGGATATGGCTCCCAATATGAGTGGGACTCCCGCGGTCGATATTCCTCGATCCATGTATCTGATTGAATTAGCATTGGATATGTGTCGTGATGTGCTGGCCCCTGGGGGCAGTTTTATTGTCAAAGTGTTTCAGGGAGAAGGCTTTGATGAATACCTGAGGGAAATACGCTCCCTTTTTACGAAGGTTAAAATTCGTAAACCGGACGCTTCGCGGGCACGTTCGCGTGAAGTATACATTGTAGCGACGGGGCGGAAAGTATAGTACCCTGCTGCTATTTGTTAACACAGTTGTAATAAGAGGTTAATCCCTTGAGTGACATGGCGAAAAACCTGATTCTCTGGTTAGTCATCGCAGTTGTCTTGATGTTATTGTTCCAGAGTTTTGGTCCCGGCGATTCTAGTGGTCGTAGGGTGGATTACTCTAACTTCATCAGTGAGTTATCACAGAATCAAATAAGTGAAGTACGTATTTCTGGTCGTGACATTGATTTCACTAAGAAAGACAACGGTGGAAAATACAGCACGTATATGCCAGTTCCAGATGAGAAGCTGCTGGATACACTGCTAAACAAACAGGTAAAAGTTGTTGGTGAACCACCAGAACAACAGGGCCTGTTAGCGTCTATCTTTATTTCATGGTTCCCAATGCTGCTGCTGATTGGCGTTTGGATCTTCTTTATGCGTCAAATGCAAGGTGGTGGCGGTAAAGGAGCGATGTCCTTCGGTAAAAGCAAAGCTCGTATGCTGACGGAAGATCAGATCAAAACGACATTTGCAGACGTTGCTGGTTGTGACGAAGCAAAAGAAGAAGTGGGTGAGCTGGTGGAATACCTGCGTGAACCCGGTCGTTTCCAGAAGCTGGGTGGTAAGATCCCGAAAGGCATCCTGATGGTAGGGCCTCCGGGTACAGGTAAAACCCTGCTGGCGAAAGCAATTGCAGGTGAGGCTAAAGTACCATTCTTTACCATTTCTGGTTCTGACTTCGTTGAAATGTTTGTTGGTGTTGGTGCTTCCCGTGTTCGTGATATGTTCGAACAGGCGAAAAAAGCCGCTCCTTGTATTATTTTTATCGATGAAATCGATGCTGTAGGCCGTCAGCGCGGTGCTGGTCTGGGTGGTGGACACGATGAACGTGAACAGACACTGAACCAGATGCTGGTTGAGATGGATGGCTTCGAAGGTAATGAAGGCATCATCGTTATCGCTGCAACTAACCGTCCTGATGTACTGGACCCTGCACTGCTGCGTCCGGGCCGTTTTGACCGTCAGGTGGTTGTTGGCCTGCCGGATGTACGTGGTCGTGAACAAATTCTGAAAGTTCACATGCGTCGTATCCCGCTGGATACCGACATTGATGCTTCCATCATTGCCCGTGGTACACCTGGATTCTCGGGAGCCGATTTGGCGAACCTAGTGAACGAAGCCGCTCTGTTTGCAGCCCGTGGCAACAAACGTGTCGTTTCAATGGTGGAATTTGAGAAAGCCAAAGATAAGATCATGATGGGCGCAGAACGTCGCTCAATGGTCATGACGGAAGAACAGAAAGAATCTACCGCTTATCATGAAGCAGGGCACGCCATTATTGGCCGTCTGGTTCCTGAACATGATCCGGTTCATAAAGTGACGATTATCCCACGTGGTCGTGCGTTGGGTGTGACTTTCTTCCTGCCAGAGGGTGATCAAATCAGCGCCAGCCGCCAGAAACTGGAAAGCCAGATTTCTACTTTATACGGCGGACGTCTCGCAGAAGAGATCATCTACGGCCCAGAGAATGTTTCTACAGGTGCATCGAACGATATCAAAGTAGCAACATCTATTGCCCGCAACATGGTCACGCAGTGGGGCTTCTCAGAAAAACTGGGGCCATTACTGTATGCGGAAGAAGAGGGTGAGGTTTTCCTTGGTCGTTCAGTTGCTAAAGCGAAACACATGTCGGAAGATACTGCTCGCTTAATTGATCAGGAAGTTAAGGTTCTCGTTGACCGCAACTACCAGCGTGCACGTCAGATTCTGATGGATAATCTGGACATCCTGCACTCGATGAAAGATGCGTTAATGAAGTATGAAACCATTGATGCGCCTCAGATTGATGACCTGATGAACCGTACTACCGTTCGTCCACCGGCAGGCTGGGAAGGCGATAACAGAAATGGCGGTAATAGCAATAATAGTAATAACCGTCAGGATACATCGTCTCAGCAGCAGTCTGCGAAACCTGCGGATGGTAACCCAACCGCATAATCTACTCAAACCAAAGGCAACTATAAGTAACACAGGTTGCCTCTGGTTTTGACAGATCGTACTGATTAAACCCCGGGGCAAACCTGGGGTTTTTAACATTAAGGCTCCCTAGCAATGAAACTGACAGCCAGAGGAAGTGTCCTTGATCTTTCCCATCCACAGGTTATGGGGATTTTGAATGTCACTCCTGACTCTTTCTCAGATGGTGGTACACACAATACCCTAGATACAGCCTTACGCCATGCTGTTAGCATGATTGGAGAAGGTGCCACTATTATTGATGTCGGCGGGGAATCGACACGCCCAGGTGCAGATGAGGTCAGTGAGCAGGAAGAACTGGATCGTGTTGTGCCCGTAATAGAAGCTTTGTCCCGGCGTTTTGATGTTTGGATATCGGTTGATACTTCAAAAGCTATCGTAATACAGGAAGCTGCAAAAGCCGGCGCTCACATTATCAATGATATTCGCTCATTACAGGAGCCGAATGCTCTGGAAGAGGCAGCCAAAACAGGTTTACCCGTTTGCTTGATGCACATGCAGGGGCAGCCCAGAACGATGCAGGCAGAACCGCATTACTTCGATGTTATAGCAGAAGTAAAAGCATTTCTGGAAGCTCAGATTGAGCGCTGTATTACGGCCGGTATTGCAAAAAATAACCTGATAATCGATCCGGGCTTCGGTTTTGGTAAGAATTTATCGCATAATTATCAATTATTGGCTCAGTTGAAAGCATTCCATCATCTTGGTGTACCCATCTTGGCTGGCATGTCGCGTAAGTCAATGATTGGGCAGTTACTTCATGTACCCCCTCAGGAAAGAGTCACGGGAAGTGTTGCCTGTGCTGTCATTGCAGCAATGCAAGGCGCTCAGATTATTCGTGTGCATGATGTAAAAGAAACTGTGCAGGCAATGCAGATTGTTCAGGCAACCTTGTCAGAGAAAAATACGCTGTCAGCAACAGGCAATTTGTGAATAAAGAACGATCTGTGAACAACGAATACGTTCAGCAAAGGAAGAAAGAAGTTTATGAGTAACCGTAAATATTTTGGTACCGATGGTATTCGTGGCAAAGTCGGCAACAGTCCGATTACCCCTGATTTTGTTTTAAAACTTGGCTGGGCTGCGGGGAAAGTACTGGCGCGCCATGGTTCTCGCAAAATTATTATTGGTAAAGATACCCGTATTTCTGGTTATATGCTGGAATCTGCTCTGGAAGCAGGCCTGGCAGCCGCTGGGTTATCAGCCTCATTTACCGGTCCGATGCCAACCCCTGCCGTGGCATACCTGACACGCACTTTTCGTGCTGAAGCCGGAATTGTGATTTCTGCTTCCCATAACCCTTACTATGATAACGGAATTAAATTTTTTTCCATTGATGGCACCAAACTTCCTGATGATGTGGAAGAAGCGATCGAAGCCGAAATGGAAAAACCACTGACTTGCGTAGAATCCGCTGAGTTAGGACGTGCTAATCGGATTGTTGATGCGGCTGGCCGTTATATTGAATTCTGTAAAGGCACATTCCCTAGTGAACAAAGCCTGAATGGATTGAAAATTGTACTGGATTGCGCTAATGGTGCGACTTACCATATTGCGCCAAATGTTCTCAGAGAACTGGGTGCTGAGGTGATCGCCATTGGCTGCGAGCCAAACGGCATTAACATTAATGAAGAATGCGGTGCAACGGATGTCCGTCTATTACAGAAGCGGGTACTGGAAGAACAGGCTGATGTCGGTCTGGCATTTGATGGCGATGGTGATCGCATTATCATGGTTGATCACCTGGGCCATAAAGTGGACGGAGACCAGATACTTTACATCATTGCACGTGAAGCATTACGCCAAGGGCAACTGCGTGGCGGAGCTGTTGGTACTTTGATGAGTAATATGGGACTGGAGCTGGCATTGAAGCAGCTTGGCATTCCATTTGAACGTGCAAAAGTGGGTGACCGCTATGTACTGGAAAAATTACAGGAAAAAGGCTGGCGTCTGGGCGCGGAAAATTCAGGCCATATAATTTTGCTGGATAAAACCACTACAGGTGATGGTGTTGTTGCTGGTTTGCAGGTATTGAGCGCAATGGTACGTAATGACATGACCCTGCATGATTTGTGTAGTGGCATGAAGTTGTTGCCTCAGGTACTGGTTAATGTGCGTTTTGCGGGCAATAACGACCCACTTCAATCAGAACAGGTACTGGAAGTAGTTAAAGAGGTTGAAAACGAGTTAAATGGCCGAGGTCGCGTTCTGCTGCGTAAATCAGGCACTGAGCCTCTGATCCGCGTTATGGTGGAAGGGGAAGACGAAGAACAGGTCACTGCATTGGCCCATCGTATCGCTGATTCAGTGAAAGGGATGAGCTGATTTGTTGATTTTTTCCTCAATCAGCGTCAGTATTTAAAATTAACCTTGCTTGTCTGAGATGCTTTGGTTAGTATTCACACCCGCTCAATCAGTTAATTTTTCTAATTGAGTGGGTGATGCAGAATAACGTTACCGTAGTATAACGTCACAGTTATGGTAAATCCCACGAGGAAACGGGTACAACATATGTATGAAGCTCTTTTAGGTATATTCTTGCTGGTTGGTATCGGGCTAATTGCTCTGGTTCTGTTGCAGCAGGGGAAAGGTGCTGATATGGGTGCTTCCTTTGGTGCGGGTGCGTCTGCAACAATATTTGGTTCATCGGGTTCTGCGAATTTTATGACCCGTATGACAGCGGTTTTTGCAACATTGTTTTTTGTTATCAGTCTGATTCTGGGAAATATGACCACGAATAGAACTGGTTCAAGTGGCAAATGGGAAAACCTTAGTGAGCCTGTAAAAACTGAAAAACAGGCAGAGACTCCGGCAATACCGGCAGCTCCAGCTAAACCAAATAGTGATATCCCTCAGTAATTTTTGGTAGAAAGTTTTCTGTCAGAAATAGTCAGTAAAAGAATTGAAGTAGGGTTGTTTATTTAAACAGTTATTATTAGCCGCTTAAGATAACAGTCCTATAATCAGTGCCGAGGTGGTGAAATTGGTATACACGCTACCTTGAGGTGGTAGTGCCTAAACAACGGGCGTACGGGTTCAAGTCCCGTCCTCGGCACCATTAATCTAGAAACTTGCGTTTTTAGTATTATCAGCGTAAGATTTGCCACGTTTTCGAACGCGGGATGGAGCAGCATGGTAGCTCGTCGGGCTCATAACCCGAAGGTCGTCGGTTCAAATCCGGCTCCCGCAACCACTTCTTAACAACTATGTACCTTTTCAAACAGTTATAAGCTTAGCGACCATAGAGGTATTAACCCTGATTTGACAGGTTGCTTCATGAGGTATAGCTTTGATAGGTATTACAAGAAGTTGGTTGAGACCACTGGCAGTAAACAGGGTCCAGTTGCATAAAGCCCCGCGTATCGGGGTTTTTTGTTATTTGACAGCAGAACTACTGGGCTAATATAGCCCTTTTTTTATGTCTTGGGGGTGGGCTTGTCCACATTAGAGCAAAAATTAACAGCGATGATTTCAGCACCAGTTGAAGCTTTAGGTTATGAATTAGTGGGCCTGGAGTTTATTCGCGCACGCGTATCGACACTGCGAGTCTATATCGATAGTGAGGAGGGTATCACTGTTGATGATTGTGCTGATGTTAGCCATCAGGTCAGTGCAGTACTCGACGTCGAAGATCCGATCCCAGGGCTTTACAACCTGGAAATATCTTCTCCGGGGCTTGATCGTCCACTGTTTAAGGCTGAACACTACCAGCGTTTCATGGGGGAAGAAATCAGCCTGATGTTACGCATGGCAATGCAAAATCGTCGTAAATGGCAAGGTATTATCAAAGCCGTTGATGGTGAAATGATTACGGTTACGGTGGATGGAAAAGACGAAGTGTTCGCACTGAGCAACATCCAGAAAGCGAACCTGGTACCCCACTTTTAAAGTTCGGATGAGGCAACTAGGATGAATAAAGAAATTCTGGCTGTTGTTGAAGCGGTTTCTAATGAAAAATCTCTCCCTCGCGAAAAAATCTTCGAAGCATTAGAGATTGCACTGGCGACAGCCACCAAGAAAAAATATGAGCAAGAAATCGATGTTCGTGTCTGCATCGATCGTAAATCCGGTGATTTTGATACCTTCCGCCGCTGGGTTGCGGTAGAAGAAGTCACCCAGCCTACCCGTGAAATCACACTGGAAGCGGCAAAATTTGACGACCCGGAAGTTGAACTGGGTGGTTATATTGAAGACCAGATTGAATCGGTAACTTTTGACCGCATCACAACTCAGACCGCAAAACAGGTTATCGTACAGAAAGTACGTGAAGCTGAGCGTGCAATGGTCGTTGATCAATTCCGCGAACAGCAGGGTGAGATCGTGACCGGACAGGTTAAAAAAGTAAACCGTGAAAACATTACGCTTGATCTGGGTAATAACGCTGAAGCGGTGATCTTGCGTGAAGATATGCTGCCACGCGAAAACTTCCGTCCTGGTGACCGTGTACGTGGTGTCTTATATGACGTACGTCCGGAAGCTCGTGGTGCACAACTGTTCATCACCCGTTCCCGCCCTGAAATGCTGGTTGAATTGTTCCGTATTGAAGTGCCGGAAATTGGCGAAGAGATCATTGAGATCAAAGCCGCTGCCCGTGATCCGGGTTCCCGCGCTAAAATCGCAGTGAAAACTAACGACAAGCGTATTGATCCGGTTGGTGCCTGCGTAGGCATGCGTGGTGCAAGGGTACAGGCGGTTTCCAGCGAGCTGGGCGGTGAAAGAATTGATATTGTGTTGTGGGATGATAACCCGGCACAATTTGTCATTAATGCAATGGCTCCGGCGGATGTTGCATCTATCGTTGTTGATGAAGATAACTGCACGATGGATGTTGCCGTGGAAAACAGTAATCTTGCTCAGGCGATTGGCCGTAATGGTCAAAACGTCCGTCTGGCGGCACAATTGCTGAAAAAACATCGTGGTGATGACAAGTGGGAACTGAATGTCATGACTGCGGAAGAGCTGCAAGCAAAACATCAGGCAGAAGCTCACGCTTCTATTGATACATTTACCAAGCATCTCGACATTGATGAAGATTTCGCCACCTTATTGGTCGAAGAAGGTTTCTCTACACTAGAAGAACTGGCCTATGTACCAGTTAATGAACTTCTGGCTGTAGAAGGTCTTGATGAAGAAACCGTTGAAGTTCTCCGTGAGCGTGCGAAAGCGGCTTTGACAACGCTGGAACTGGCTCAGAAAGAGAGTCTTGGTGATCAGCAGCCAGCCCAAGATTTACTGGATTTGCCTGGCATGGAACGTGCTTTAGCGTTTAATCTGGCTGCCCGTGGCATCTGTACTCTGGAAGATCTTGCCGAACAGGGTATCGACGACTTATCTGATATCGAAGGACTGAATGATGAGCAAGCAGGAGAACTCATTATGGCAGCTCGAAATATCTGTTGGTTTGGCGATGATGCATAAATAAACTGTAGCAGGAAGGAACAGAATGACAGAGGTAACCGTAAAATTACTGGCAGAAGAGATCCAGACATCGGTTGAACGCCTGATCCAGCAATTCACTGATGCTGGCATTCAGAAAACCGCAACTGACTCTGTTTCCCAGAAAGAAAAAGAAGCTTTGCTGGCCCACCTGAACCGCGAACAAGGCGGTACTGGTGGCCAGCCAGGTAAATTGACACTACAGCGTAAAACGCGCAGTACACTGAACGTCCCTAGCACCGGTGGCAAAAGTAAATCGGTAGCGATTGAAGTCCGCAAAAAACGCACATATGTGAACCGTGACGCGATTGAACAGGCTAAAGCGGAAGAACAGGCGCAGCGTGAAGCGGAAGAGCAGGCTCGGCGCGAGGCAGAAGAGAAAGCGCGGCTTGAAACTGAAGCGAAGAAACTCGCGGAAGAGCAAGCTCAACGTGAAGCGGAAGAACAGGCAAAACGCGAAGCAGAAAAGCAAGCTAAACGTGAAGCAGAAGAAAAAGCCAAACGTGAAGAGGCTGAAAAGGCTCAGCGTGAGGCAGCGGAAAAAGAAAAAGTGACTACTAAGCAACATACCGAAACCAAGTCTAAATCAGTGCAAACTGAGGCAGCAGCGCAAAATGAAAAAGCGCGCCGTGAAGCTGAAGCAGCAAATTTAAAGCGCAAAGCTGAAGAAGAGATGCGCCGTAAAGTTGAAGCAGAAGCAAAACGTGTAGCAGAAGAAGCACGTCGCATGGCAGAAGAGAATAAGGATAAATGGTCCAACGATGCTGATGTAAATGACAACAGCAACAGTGACTACCATGTAACAACTTCCCGTCATGCCCGTGATGCGGAAGATGAGAATGACGCCAAAGTTGAAGGCGATCGTCGTACCCGCAGCCGCGGTGGTAAAAACACCCGCCAGAAGAAAAATA
Organism: Xenorhabdus sp. PB61.4; assembly: GCF_963894935.1. Taxonomy (NCBI): domain Bacteria; kingdom Pseudomonadati; phylum Pseudomonadota; class Gammaproteobacteria; order Enterobacterales; family Morganellaceae; genus Xenorhabdus; species Xenorhabdus sp. PB61.4. Next base: position 16,001 of record NZ_CAWQJR010000184.1, on the reverse strand, counting down.
ACAAACATTCTGAATCGAAAGCTGATCGTGAAGAAGCACGTGCAGTTGGCCGTACTAAAGGCAAACAGCGTAAACCGAGTGCTTTGCAACAGAGCTTTAATAAACCTGTCGTTGCCGTTAACCGTGATGTTGTGATTGGTGAAACCATCACAGTTGCTGAACTGGCTAACAAAATGGCAGTAAAAGGTTCTCAGGTTATCAAAACCATGATGAAGATGGGCGCAATGGCGACTATCAATCAGGTTATTGATCAGGAAACCGCTCAGCTGGTTGCTGAGGAAATGGGTCACAAAGTTATCCTGCGTCGTGAAAACGAGCTGGAAGAAGCGCTGATGAGTGATCGTGACACTGGTGAAACGCAGGCTGAACCACGTGCGCCTGTCGTAACTATCATGGGCCACGTTGACCACGGTAAAACCTCTTTGCTGGACTATATCCGTTCAACCAAAGTGGCATCTGGCGAAGCAGGTGGTATTACTCAGCACATCGGTGCATACCATGTGAAAACTGAGAAAGGTATGATCACCTTCCTGGATACCCCGGGCCATGCTGCATTTACCTCCATGCGTGCTCGTGGTGCTAAAGCGACCGATATCGTTGTTCTGGTTGTTGCAGCGGATGACGGCGTGATGCCTCAGACCATCGAAGCTATCCAGCACGCTAAGGCTGCGAATGTGCCGGTTGTTGTTGCGGTTAACAAAATCGATAAGCCAGAAGCTGATCCGGATCGTGTGAAAAACGAATTGTCACAGTACGGCATCATTCCGGAAGAATGGGGCGGTGAGACTCAGTTCATGCATGTATCAGCCAAAGCTGGTCTTGGTATTGATGAATTGCTGGAAGCTATCCTGCTACAGGCTGAAGTACTGGAACTGAATGCAGTTCACTCTGGCATGGCAAACGGTGTAGTTATCGAATCCTTCCTGGATAAAGGCCGTGGCCCGGTTGCTACCATTCTGGTGCAATCCGGTACGCTGAACAAAGGTGATATCGTTCTGTGCGGCTTTGAATATGGTCGTATCCGTGCGATGCGTAACGAACTTGGTCAGGAAGTCATGACTGCGGGCCCATCCATTCCTGTGGAAATCCTGGGTCTGTCCAACGTACCGTCTGCGGGTGATGAAGCGACTGTTGTACGTGACGAGAAAAAAGCACGTGAAGTTGCTCTGTATCGTCAGGGTAAATTCCGTGAAGTGAAACTGGCTCGTCAGCAGAAATCTAAACTGGAAAACATGTTTGCGAACATGGAAGAAGGTAAAGTATCTGAACTGAACATCGTTCTGAAAACTGATGTTCAGGGTACATGCGAAGCAATTTGTGATTCACTGCTGAAACTGTCTACTGACGAAGTTAAAGTGAAGATCATTGGTTCTGGCGTAGGTGGTATCACTGAAACTGACGCAACACTGGCCGCAGCTTCTAATGCTATCATTCTGGGCTTCAACGTACGTGCTGATGCTTCTGCACGCCGTATCATCGAAAACGAAAGCGTAGACCTGCGTTACTACTCTGTTATCTATAGTTTGATTGATGAAATTAAACAGGCGATGAGTGGTATGCTGGCGCCAGAATACAAACAGCAAATCATGGGCCTGGCAGAAGTCCGTGATGTCTTCAAATCACCTAAATTTGGTGCGATTGCTGGCTGTATGGTGACAGAAGGTAACATCAAGCGTAATAACCCAATCCGTGTACTGCGTGACAACGTGGTTATCTACGAAGGTGAGCTGGAATCCCTGCGTCGCTTTAAGGATGATGTCAACGAAGTCCGTAATGGTATGGAATGTGGTATCGGTGTGAAGAACTACAATGATGTTCGCGTTGGCGATATGATTGAAGTTTTCGAAGTGGTTGAAGTGAAACGCTCCATCGATTAAAAACCACAATTGACCCGTTAAATTTCAGGTTGTCGCCATTAGGGACAACCTGAATAAAACAGGGTATATACACATTCCATTCTTGGGGGGCTTCATGCCCCCCAAAATGTCAGGAGATAAAACAATGGCAAGAGAATTCAGTCGTACTCAGCGCGTTGCTCAGGAAATGCAAAAAGAGATTGCCATCATTTTACAGCGTGAAATGAAAGATCCCCGCATCGGTATGGCAACTGTTTCAGGTGTTGAGGTTTCCCGCGATCTGGCTTATGCCAAAGTATTTGTAACTTTTCTGAATGCATTAGTGGACGGACACGATTCAGAGAAAGTTAACCTAGGTATCAAAGCATTGAATGAAGCTTCCGGTTTTATTCGTTCACTGCTGGGTAAGGCGATGCGTTTGCGTGTTATTCCTGAACTGACGTTTTCTTACGACAGTTCTTTGATTGAAGGGATGCGCATGTCAAATCTGGTTACCAACGTCGTGAAAAGTGACGAACAGCGTCGTGCTTCTACGGATCACAACGAGGAAAAATAATGGGGCGTCGTCGTAGGGGTCGTGCGATACACGGCGTACTGCTGCTGGATAAGCCGCAGGATATTTCCTCCAATGATGCTTTACAGAAAGTAAGGCGGGTCTTTAATGCCAGTAAAGCGGGCCATACTGGTGCGCTAGACCCGCTGGCAACGGGAATGCTGCCAATTTGTCTTGGTGAAGCGACTAAATTTTCCCAGTTTTTGTTGGATTCAGATAAACGTTATCGGGTCATTGCCCGTCTGGGGCAGCGCACTGATACTTCCGATTCACACGGTAAAATTATTAGTGAACGTGAAGTTCAGGTGACTTCCTCTCAGCTTGATGCAGCACTGGAAACATTCCGTGGGGATACCATGCAGGTTCCTTCTATGTACTCTGCATTGAAGCATCAGGGAAAACCGCTGTATGAATATGCCCGTCAGGGTATTGAAGTTGAGCGGGAAGCTCGCCCGATTACTGTTTATGAATTACAGTTCATTCGCTGGGAAGGTGATGAGCTGGAGCTGGAAATTCATTGTTCCAAAGGAACCTATATCCGCACCATTATTGATGATTTGGGTGAATTACTGGGCTGTGGTGCTCATGTTATTTATCTGCGCCGTTTGCAGGTAGCTAATTACCCTAATCACCGCATGGTGACACTGGAACAGCTCTATGAGTTAAAAGAACAGGCTGAAGAACAGCAGATTGAAGCAGGAGAATTGCTCGATCCATTATTATTACCGATGGATACCGCTGTTATGCATTTTCCGGTTATTCAGTTGTCATCTGTTGTTGCTGCTTATTTTAAGCAAGGCCAGCCGGTTCGCAGCCAACATAGCCTGCCATCTGGCGAATGGGTGCGGGTTAATGAAGGTGATGAAAATAAATTCATCGGCATTGCTGTTATTGATGATGATGGCCTGGTAGCTCCGCGTCGGCTGGTTGTAGAAACCACCGAAGATGGTGAAATGCATTAAAAGTAGCATTTATGGGGTTATCTTGCGCTTCATCTATTTGCAGCGTAGAATAATGCGCCTATATATGGGTGGCTGAATTAGAGATCGGCACTCATCATTTTTAAACTATATTTGGAGTTATACTATGTCTCTAAGTACTGAAGCAAAAGCGCAGATTATTGCTGATTTTGGCCGTGGCGCTAACGACAGTGGTTCCAGCGAAGTTCAGATTGCCCTGCTGACTGCACAAATCAACCATCTGCAAGGTCACTTTGCAGAGCACAAAAAAGATCACCACAGCCGTCGTGGTCTGCTGCGTATGGTTGCACAGCGTCGTAAACTGCTGAACTACCTGAAGCGTAAAGATCTGGCATCTTACACCACGCTGATCGAGCGTCTGGGACTGCGTCGCTAATCGATGAGTTTCAGTGGAAAGGGGCCTATCTGGCCCCTTTTCTTCTAGAAAATGGAGATTAAGAAATCTTAAGATTCATTTTTTAACTAGTTGAACCTCTTCAGTTACAGTGACTCGCGCGGCTAATGAGAGTACTTAAAAAGACATTTCCGAAAGATTTCAGGTTACACCGCAACTATTAACGCTGTTACTTGAAAGGTAAAGGGCTAAGTACTGTCATTAGTCGTGAGGGTGTAGCGAAGAGAACATCCATTGTTGCTGATATTTAAACGTAGCAACACAAACGAAGGAATATTATTTTGCTGAATCCGATTGTTCGTAAATTCCAGTATGGTCAGCACACTGTGACCATCGAAACCGGCATGATGGCTCGTCAAGCGACAGCCGCTGTTATGGTTAATATGGATGACACCGCGGTATTTGTTACCGTTGTTGGTCAGAAAAAAGTGAAACCAGGTCAGGATTTCTTCCCACTGACTGTTAACTATCAAGAACGTACTTATGCGGCTGGCCGTATTCCAGGAAGTTTTTTCCGTCGTGAAGGCCGTCCGGGTGAAGGCGAGACTCTCGTTGCCCGTCTGATCGACCGTCCACTGCGTCCTCTGTTCCCAGAAGGTTTCCTGAACGAAGTTCAAATCATCGCAACCGTTGTTTCCGTAAACCCACAGGTTAACCCGGATATCGTTGCTATGCTCGGTTCTTCCGCAGTATTGGCACTGTCTGGCATTCCGTTCAATGGCCCGATTGGTGCAGCGCGTGTTGGTTATATCAATGACCAGTATGTACTGAACCCAACCAGCGATGAACTGAAAAACAGCCGTCTGGATTTGGTTGTTGCAGGTACAAATAACGCTGTACTGATGGTTGAATCCGAAGCGGAACTGCTGACAGAAGAACAAATGTTGGGTGCGGTTGTATTCGGTCATGAGCAACAACAGATTGTGATTGATAACATCAACGCACTGGTTGCTGAAGCAGGTAAAGAGAAGTGGAACTGGTCACCAGAGCCAGTTAACCAGTCTCTGCATGAGCGTGTCGCTGAGCTGGCAGAAAGCCGTCTGGGTGATGCTTACCGTATCACTGAGAAACAAGATCGTTATGCTCAGGTTGATGCTATCAAAGAAGAAGTAGCTGCAATCATTCTGGCAGAAGCCGCAGAAAAAGATCTGGAGCTGGAAGAGTCAGAAGTTCTTGACGTACTGGCTGTTCTGGAGAAAAACGTTGTTCGTAGCCGTGTTCTGCGTGGTGAGCCACGTATTGATGGCCGTGAAAAAGATATGGTTCGTGCACTGGATGTTCGCACTGGCGTCTTGCCACGTACTCATGGCTCATCTCTGTTCACCCGTGGTGAAACTCAGGCGCTGGTTGCAGCAACTCTGGGTACTGAGCGTGATGCACAGGTTATCGATGAACTGATGGGTGAGCGTACAGACCGCTTCCTGTTCCACTACAACTTCCCTCCATACTCTGTAGGTGAAACTGGTATGGTTGGTTCACCAAAACGTCGTGAAATTGGTCACGGTCGTTTGGCGAAGCGTGGTGTTCTGGCAGTAATGCCTAGCATTAATGAATTCCCGTATACCGTGCGTGTCGTTTCTGAAATTACTGAATCCAATGGTTCTTCTTCTATGGCTTCCGTCTGTGGTGCTTCACTGGCACTGATGGATGCAGGCGTGCCGATTAAAGCCGCAGTTGCTGGTATCGCTATGGGTCTGGTGAAAGAAGGTGAAAACTTTGTGGTTCTGTCTGACATTCTGGGTGATGAAGATCATCTGGGCGACATGGACTTTAAAGTTGCGGGTAGCCGCGATGGTATCAGCGCATTGCAGATGGATATCAAAATTGAAGGTATTACCCGTGAAATCATGCAGATTGCTCTGAATCAGGCTAAAGGTGCCCGTTTGCACATCCTGAGCGTGATGGAACAGGCTATCCAAAGCCCACGTAATGATATCTCTGAATTTGCACCACGTATTCACACCATTAAGATCAATCCGGACAAGATCAAAGATGTGATTGGTAAAGGTGGTTCAGTTATCCGTGCACTGACAGAAGAAACCGGTACAACCATCGAGATCGAAGATGATGGTACTGTGAAGATCGCAGCAACTGACGGCGATAAAGCTCGTCATGCTATCAGCCGTATCGAAGAGATCACTGCTGAGGTTGAAGTTGGCCGCATTTATGCTGGTAAAGTGACTCGTATTGTTGACTTCGGTGCATTCGTTGCTATCGGTGGCGGTAAAGAAGGTCTGGTACATATTTCTCAGATCGCTGACAAGCGTGTAGAGAAAGTGACTGACTATTTGCAGCTGGGTCAGGAAGTTCCGGTTAAGGTACTGGAAATCGATCGTCAGGGTCGTATCCGCCTGAGCATGAAAGAAGCTGTGGCTAATACTGCTGCTGAAGCACCACAATTACCGGAATCATCAGCAGAATAAGTTTGACGTAATGAACTGCGTCCTGTAAAAAGGGCGCGGCTTACCCTGATATATTTCTGCTCACCTCTGGTAGGTGGGCTGAAAAATAAAAGGTAAGCCAATTTTTCTGGCAGGATGCCAGAAATAAACAATGTGGGTGGAGCAACAGGGCATTCTGATTAATGTCTGACTTCGGGAGTAGGAAATGAATTCTTTTCTGCGCTGGTGTTACGTTGCAGCTATTTTTCTCCTTGTGGGATGTGGTGGCAGCACAGGGTGGCGTAAAAATGAAGTTTTTGCTATTCCACTTCAACCGACATTGCAACAAGAGGTTATTCTGGCACGCATGGAACAAATACTTGCGAGCCGTTCTCTCAAGGAAGATGAGTACGCACAGCTTTTATATGAAAGAGGTGTGCTGTATGATAGCCTTGGGCTGAGGGCATTGGCACAGAATGATTTTTCAGTGGCTTTGTCTATCCGTCCTGATATTCCTGAAGTTTTTAACTATTTAGGGATTTATTTTACGCAGGCAGGCAATTTTGATGCTGCCTATGAAGCGTTTGATTCTGTTTTAGAGCTTGATCCAACTTACAACTACGCGCGAATGAATCGCGGCATCGCATTGTACTACGGCGGCCGTTATCGTTTAGCGCAGGATGATCTGCAGGCGTTTTATCAAGACGATCCAAATGATCCCTTCCGTTCGTTGTGGTTGTACCTTGTGGAAGAGAAACTCGATCCCAAGGTTGCAATAACTAGTTTGTCAAATCGTTTTGACAAAGCGAACCGGGGGCTATGGGGCTGGAATATCGTTGAATTCTATTTAGGTAAAATCAGTGAAAAAACACTGATGGAACGCCTGAAGCAGGATTCGACAGATAACACTTCGCTCGCTGAGCATCTCAGTGAAACTGACTTCTATTTAGGTAAACATTACCTAAGTCTGGGGGATGAGGATAGCGCGGTTGCGTTATTCAAGCTGACGGTAGCTAACAATGTCCATAACTTTGTTGAGCACCGCTATGCATTGTTGGAATTGGCGCTGCTAGGCCAAAGACAAGATGACTTATCGGAATCGAACCAACAATAGCTGACGAACATTTTCACGACAGATTTTTAAGTCCACATCTTAAGGGGTGGGGGCTTGTTTGTTCGTTTAATAACATAATTTGAGCCAGTTCACATTTTAAATGAAAATGACAGAAATTCTTTTCACTGTGTTATGTAGACTGGCCGCCACGATTAATGAGGCACCATTACATGACCACTGAGACTGAAATCTCTTTTGCTGATTTAGGGTTATCAGCACCTATTCTTTCTGCGTTGCAAGACATGGGCTATGAGAAGCCTTCTCCAATTCAACAGCAATGCATTCCTCACCTGTTAAATGGTCGTGACGTGCTGGGTATGGCACAGACTGGTAGTGGTAAAACTGCGGCATTTAGCTTACCTCTACTGCATAATATTGATGCTGAGCTTAGAGCTCCACAGATCCTTGTGTTAGCACCGACCCGTGAACTGGCGGTACAGGTTGCTGAAGCATGTTCAGATTTTTCTAAACACATGCGCAGTGTGAATGTTGTCGCACTTTATGGTGGACAGCGTTATGACGTTCAGCTGCGTGCTTTGCGTCAGGGGCCACAAGTTGTTGTAGGTACACCGGGTCGTCTGCTGGATCACCTGAAGCGTGGTACGCTGGATCTGTCCAACCTGAAAGGTCTGGTACTGGACGAAGCTGACGAAATGCTGCGTATGGGCTTTATCGAAGATGTTGAAAACATCATGAGCCAGATCCCGGCAGAACATCAGACTGCTCTGTTCTCAGCAACTATGCCTGAAGCGATTCGTCGTATTACTCGTCGTTTCATGAAGGAGCCACAGGAAGTTCGTATCCAGTCCAGCGTAACCAACCGTCCGGATATCAGCCAGAGCTACTGGTCTGTTTACGGTGGTGTACGTAAAAACGAAGCACTGGTACGTTTCCTTGAAGCAGAAGATTTTGATGCAGCGATTATTTTCGTACGTACCAAGAATGCAACTCTGGAAGTGGCAGAAACTCTTGAGCGTAACGGCTATAACTCTGCGGCACTGAACGGTGACATGAATCAGGCTCTGCGTGAACAGACTCTGGAGCGTCTGAAGAATGGTCGTCTGGATATTCTGATCGCGACTGACGTTGCTGCTCGTGGTCTGGACGTTGACCGTATTAGCCTGGTTGTTAACTACGACATCCCAATGGATGCGGAGTCTTATGTACACCGTATCGGTCGTACAGGCCGTGCTGGCCGTGCAGGTCGCGCGCTGCTGTTTGTTGAAAACCGCGAACGTCGTCTGCTGCGTAACATTGAACGCACAATGAAGCTGACAATTCCAGAAGTAGAACTGCCGAATGCAGAACTGCTGAGCCAGCGCCGTCTGGAGAAGTTTGCTGGTAACGTTCAGCAACAACTGGAAAGCAGCGATCTGGATCAATACCGTGCTCTGCTGTCTAAGCTGGGTACCGGTGAAGAACTGGATATGGAAACACTGGCAGCAGCACTGCTGAAAATGGCACAGGGTGAACGCCCACTGATCCTGCCACCAGATCCTGTCCGTCGTCCTCGTCGTGAATTCAATGATCGTGATGACCGTCGTCGTAATGGTAATAGCTTCGGTGAGCGTGATCGTGGCGACAGAGGTGACAGAGGCGACCGTGGTGATCGTCCTCGTCGTGAGCGTCGTGATGTTGGCGATATGGAACTGTACCGTATTGAAGTGGGCCGTGATGATGGTGTTGAAGTTCGCCACATTGTTGGTGCGATTGCTAACGAAGGTGATATCAGCAGCCGTTACATCGGTAACATCAAACTGTTCGCAACTCACTCTACCATTGAGCTGCCAAAAGGAATGCCGGGAGACCTGCTGTCACACTTCACTCGTACCCGTATCCTGAACAAGCCACTGAATATGCAGCTGCTAGGTGATGCACAGCCATTTGAACGTCGTGAGCGTCGTGGTGGTGGTCGTAACGGCGGTAATGGTGGTAACGGCGGTAACGGTGCACGTCGTGATCGTGACGGTTTTAGCAACGGCAACGGTGGTGGTCGTCGCTTTAATAACAATGAACGTCGTGGTGGCGGTGAGCGCGGTTCTTTCCGTGGCCGTGGCAATGACGATTTCAACGGTGGTCAGCGTCGCCGCCAGCAACCAAGCAATGGTAACGTGTAATACGCCATTGAGTGTTGCTTTGTGTTAGTGGTAACACACTGAAATATTGATAGAAAGAGGCCCTTTCTTCTTACTGGAGAAAGGGCTTTTCTTTTTTCAGGCTATTTCCGGCCCAGAATATCTTTAACTTCCGCATCTGAAAGTAAGCACTCACCTTGATGGATAATCATTTTTTGGATAATTGCTCTGGAGACAACGTAAGTGATTTCCAGTAATACACGTTCTTCTACGGAGCAAAGGCCACCTTCGGATTGTTCCAATGGATGAATAAGTAGCCGATGTCTGCGCCCAATAAATCTCTCAATAAATCCCATCAGACCATGTTGTTTAAACAACGAATCCAATTGCAGCTTTGCATCATAGAAATCCCCAACCAATAAGCGGGAAGTGCTGAAGTTTCCTGTAATACTCAGTTCTTTTTGATTATTGAGATTTTTCAGGGTCATTTGATTGGTTTTAATTTTCAGGTAGAGATCGACCATACATATCCTTATTTTATTTTGGCTTATACACTTCGTCTTTCAAGTTGCCTCTTTGTTGGCTGCGCTCACCACCCCAGTCACCGTTTTTATAAACATACGGTTATCTATGCTCCCGAGGAGGATTTCCCTTGCCGCCGCACTGCATTTTGAAATCCATTGTGTATAGATAGGGTACAGACAAAGTGATTAATTCAATCCCAGTTCTTCTTTGAGCGGCTTTAAATAACGGCGGCTGACGGGAATGCGTGCATCGTTACGTAAAACTAGTTCCGCGTGACCGTTTTCCCCGAAAACAATTTCCCGCAGATGGGTCATATTGACCAGATACTGACGATGGCAGCGGGTCAGGGGAGTGCGGGTTTCCAGTGTACGCAGAGTTAATTCCGTAAAGCCTTCTTGCCCGTTGGTGTTCATTACATAGACACCACTCATGCGTGAGGTGATGTATAACACTTCATCCAGTTGCATCAGCCATATCCGGCTGTGTCCTGTGCAGGGGATATATTTCAGCTGCTCATTTTCTGGCTGTAAGTCTGCCAGATGCTGCTTTTGATAGCCTGAACGCAGTCGCTGTAATGTTTTGCTCAACCGCTCTTTTTCCAGCGGCTTTAGCAGATAATCAAAGGCGTGTTCCTCAAATGCTTGTATCGCATATTCATCAAAAGCAGTGAGAAAAACGATATAGGGGCGATGCTCCGGGTCGAGCATACCTACCATTTCCAGCCCGGTAATGCGGGGCATCTGAATATCAAGGAAAACCACATCCGGTTTCAGGCGATGAATAGTACCAATTGCTTCTACTGCATTGGCACATTCACCAATGATTTGAATATCCGTTTCTTCTGCCAGCAGGCAGCGTAGATTTTCGCGAGCCAGTGGCTCATCATCAACAATCAATACATTCATATTTACGCTTTCTTATCAGCTTCTTCTTCCAGTGGTAAACACAAAATGACACGGGTAAACTCTTCCGGCTGGCAATCAACACGGACACCATAGTGCTCACCGTAGCGAAGTCGCAGCCGTTTATCTACCAGACTCATCCCAAGCCCATCCCCTAATTTTTGTGGGCAATACAGCCCTGCATTATCTTCAATTTCAACCAATAACAAATTAGTTTGCTGGTAGGCTCTAATCGTAATTCTTCCTGTATCCAGTAACTGTGATGTGCCATGTTTAATTGCATTTTCGACCATCGGTTGCAGGGAAAATGCGGGTAATCTGGCGTAGCGCAGTGATTCCGGAATATCTATAGTTATCTGGAGACGCTCACAGAAGCGCGCTTTCTCAATCTGTAAGTAAGCATTCACATGCTCTATCTCATTTTGCAGCGTGGCAATGTCTTCCGGACGTTTCAGATTTTTGCGGAAAAATGTTGAAAGGTACTGTACGAGCTGGCCTGCCTGTTGGCTATCACGCCGTATTACGGCCTGCAATGTATTCAGGGCATTAAATAAAAAGTGAGGATTTACTTGCGCGTGAAGCAGCTTCACTTCTGATTGCAGCAAAGATTGTTTATTCCGTTCATACTGTCCTGCAAGGATTTGGGCTGAAAGCAGGCTGGCAATCCCTTCTCCTAACGTCCGGTTGATTGAACTGAATAAGCGATTTTTGGCTTCGTACAATTTGATTGTGCCGATGACTTGCTGATTCTCACCCCGCAGAGGAATAACCAATGCTGAACCCAGCTTACAAGTGGGATTTAGAGAGCAACAATAAGGGATTTCATTGCCATCGGCATAGACGACCTCATTATTGGCTATTGCGCGATGTGATTGCTCGGAAGCAATGGGAGTGCCCGGCAGATGATGGTCTGAACCAATCCCAATAAACGCCAGTAACTTATCCCGATCTGTAATTGCTACAGCACCGATTTCTAGTTCCTGATAGATGACTTTTGCCACACGCATACTGTTAATTTCATTAAATCCCTTCAGTAATATCCCTTCGGTACACACCGCAATTTTCAAAGCCTGAGCAGAAAAGGCGCTGGTATATTTTTCAAAGATAGCCCGCCTGTCCAGCAGGATACGGATAAACATGGCAGCGCCGATACTGTTAGCGATGATCATCGGAGCGGCAATATTTTTTACTAACTGGAGTGCTTCACTGAAAGGGTTAGTAAACAGCAAAATAATTCCCATTTGGGCACATTCTGCAAAAAAAGTCACAATAGCCGCAGTCCATAAATTCAGTAACTTATTGATCCTGCCGCGCTTCATTAAATAAATATGGACAAGGCCGCCAAGTACACCTTCTATGATTGTTGATACCATACAGCTGAATGCGGTCATGCCACCCAGAGAATAGCGATGTAATCCCCCGGTGAATCCGACCATTGCCCCAACAGTCGGCCCACCAAGTAAACCGCCGAGTACAGCACCGATAGCGCGGGTATTGGCGATAGAATCATTCACATTCAGGCCAAAATAGGTTCCCATCACGCAGAAGATGGAAAAGATGACATAACACATCAGCTTATGAGGTAAGCGAACACTCACTTGCAGTAAAGGGATGAACAGCGGTGTTTTACTCAACAGCCAGGCAATCACCAGATAAATACACATCTGCTGGAGAAGTAATAACACGAGGTTAAATTCATACATGTTTTTTCACAGTGGATTTGATAATTATAAATTTATTTATAATTATCAAAGTTTGAATTTAACATCGTCAATAGAATAGCGGGAATTAACGTAGTTTTGGACGGGAAGAAAGTAATCCGCCCTGAGCAGGGCGGATTTTTAATCAGGAAATGAGCAGAAGGATTATATACAGATAACGTAATCGGTCACTGTTTCGTTGATAACATGCGCTGTTCCGTCATCAATATTGACGGCAAAATGGGCATTTTTACCGTCTCCATCTATTCCTGGTGTTGAAGAACGATAAGAACGGAATTGTGGCCATCCGTACAGATCATGCATTTCATTCTTCTGGTGGATTTGGTACAGGTTAAGCAGATCTTCTTTTGTCGGTAATTCTTTATGTATTTTATGGCAATACCACACGGATCCCTGATAAATACGGCGCGGCCAGTGTTCACCATTTTCGGTGTATGTAGTCATTCCTTTCATCCCCATAGCATTCAGTTCTGCTTGTAGAAGAGGTCGGCTAAAGACACGTCCATTCGCCCCTGTTGCTGTATCGGCCATATGTCCCCAGAAATTTGCATATTGAGAATCAGGGCTGGTTGCAACGGTAAAGATGACATGCTCAGTTTGCGGTGCTGAAACGCCATATCCTGCTACTTGTAACGTTGTTTTGACACCCAGACCATGTGGATCAGTGAGGGGAAGGGATAATGTGCCATTATCACCAGTGACTCCCTGATAGTGACCGGCATTATCATTGACCTGTAGTGTCACTGCCTGATGAATGTTCTGACGATTCAGTGCCTCAGTGGATTTTATCTCTACCGGCACATTTCTTACGGGTTGACCGTGATTGAATGTCTGCACACTCAGAGTGATTGTTTCGCCTTTTTTAGCTTTGCCAGTATTGACGGTGACTTTCAGATTATCTGCAATGCCCTTGATTTTGCCACCTTCTGTACCGCCATAGGTATAATTACCCTGCTCCTGGCCCATACTGGTATCAATCGTTTTTGTGTTTCCGGTAATATTAAGCCCATTTTGTGCCTGAACAACGAGAGCTTTGACTCTGCCTGCATCTTCCAGTGTCAGTGTATAAGCGGGGATTTTACCTGATTCAGTAATTGTTGAGCCTTTAGTAATATCAACATTTCCTTTATCTCCCCACACATAGCGTGATTTGTCTGTACTTTCTCCATTGTTGGCATTGAAGGTATAGGTCGCTTTAAGAGTATGGCCCATTTCCAGTCGGCCTGACATTCTGACATCTTTAATGATGGGTTTATCAGGATGGAAGAACGTGATCTCTATTGGTGTGAAATTCAGCTTTTTGAATTTAGCGGTTACTGTCAGTACACCTATTTTTTCGCCAGCAGTGAGTAATGCTTCATAGGTGCCCGGTTGAGTTTCTTTGATTTTTCCAATCGTCGGTGCTTCACCTGCTCCACTTAATTCGCTGCTGACGAATTTGAGATCTTCGGCAGAATCAGGAATCGGGTTGCCATTACCATCTTTTAGCACCAATTTAAGAATGGTGCTGGAATGACCATCAGCGGAAAGCTCGTGATCTCTTGCTGTGAATGTCGATTTATTAACACTTGCCTCTGCTTGTAGCACCTGAATCTGAGTCTCTGCCCGTTTGGAAGCATTATCGTGTTCATCATAAGCAATCGCGCTTATGGTATAAGCATTGTTACCACTATGGTGATATTTAGGTAGTGTCAGCAGGTAGAGTTTGTCGCTCTGGCGTTCAATTTTACCCCCATTGGCGAGCAGGTTTGCTGCTTCCCACTGAATTGTTTTCAATCCATATTTGCTGTTTACGCTAATATGAATCGGTTTTATTTCACCGGCATGACCGGAAATCAGGCTATCTAATGTCAGGCGGATAACTTCACGTTTACGGTATTCCAGAACGATTTGGTTATTACGATCAACGAGATCATAGCGACTACCCTGTAGAGTATGACTGAAACCAACGGCATCAGGATTAATCTGTTTTGACCACGGAGTACCGATTTCATAATTCATTTCTAAATTGAACTGCGTATCTCCATTGCCGGACATATCCTGTTTGCGGTCGATACCAAAAGTCAGTAGTGGGATAGGGGTATAGTTAATGCCTGCGGTAAACGCAGCCGGGTTTTTTCCGCGGTGATCTTTATTAATTAATCCGACTTCATTACCAAAATATTGTTCATATACCAGCTTACCACCAAGCTGCGGCAGAGCGGGGATATAACCCTGTGCTCTCAGATCGAACCCATTAGCAGGACGCTCATCATAATCTTTCAGGAAGCGTGATTCTCTCCAGTTACTTAAACGTAAATAGCCGTTCATACCCAGTTTCAGATAATTGCGAGTATATTCTGCACCGAGGCCAAACCGGGTATTATTTCCGGTAAAATCGTGATCCAGAAAAGCGTTGTAGCCCAACATCCAGCTATCAAAAAACTGTCGTTGCCCGACACCGAAATTAATGGTGTTGCGTTTATCAATACGGCGCAGGCCAAACTGAGTAAAATTTATTTTACTCTCGCTATCATACAGAGGCAGCAACATATCGAGCTGACTGCCATCCAGATGACCACGTCGATCAATATTAGCCTGTACCCGCGCTGTACCATAATGCCCCAGCCAATTCTGGAGTTGTTGATTGGCTTTGCCTACAGCCAGATTACTTAACTGATTTATTGCACTGTTACCTACGTTATCGCTGCTCAGTATTTCTCCGATGCGAGTGGCGGAATTTGCCAGAGCGTTGCTAGTATCATCGGTTTGGGGGGATCGCTCTGATTCAACTTGCCCTGATTCCATCTGTCCTGATTCAATCGGCCTTGATACGAATTGTGCTGATGAAAAATAATTGAATGGTAAATACTTATTAGGGCGAGGTTTGGGTACGTTAATTTCATCACCTGCACTAAGTTCTGAAAATGGCTTATTGGAGGCGTATAACTGATTTATTTCTTTGAGTTGATCAATCGTGAAACTATAGCGTTTAGCAATTGTGTAAATAGTTTCTCCTGGCTTCAGAATATAAGATTCTGTCGGTATTGCTATCAAAGGAGCATATTGAGAAGTCGTCAGTGTTTCAGCCATGGCGATAGTGGGAGCGAATGCGCCAGCCAGTGGAAACGAAAACTGGGCGATAATGTTTACCCAGGCTACTCGTTTCAGCATGGTTTGCTGATTTTTTACCCACGGCTCATCAAATTTTTTATACATAAATATTAGACCTGTAACAGTAAAAGCGTCAGGTGATGACGGTATAAAAGAATGGCAAAGCGATATTACCTTATTTAAGGCATCACAAATGAGTTAGCAAAAATTCTACTAACCAATTAACGCACGGATTATTTATCTGGCATATATAATATATGTGGTTTTTTATTCCAACATAAATTTATTTTTTGGTCAACACCACTTTCTATATTAGCCGTTTAAAATAAAAAAAGAGAGCCAGAAATAGAATAATTAAGAGGTAATTTATACCTGTTTTATTATTTTGCAACACTATGATTTTATAG